>JABDJB010000099.1 GCA_013003425.1 Gammaproteobacteria bacterium
CCTTCACCACGCGGATCGGCAGCCGCGACAACTTTACCGGTCGCGTAATCCCAGGTGATGGCCTGCAGGTTGCCGTAATTGCGGCTGGATAACTGCAGGTTGTGGCCCATCGACTCAAGACCATCGCGAGTAGCGCCGTCAAACGCCGCATCTTCAAAAGTGATGCGGTCAGGAAGATACTGGTGATGGAAACGCGGCAGGGAGACCATGGCCCGCGCATCAGCACCGTTTATCCGCGCCAGCGATCCCAGTAACACCATGCTTATGATACGGCTGCCTCCCGGTGTACCGAGAATAGCAACACCGTCGTCGGACTCGATAAAGGTCGGCGTCATGCTGGACAACATTCGTTTGCCCGGTGCGATGGCGTTGGCGTCAGCGCCAACAAGCTCGTAACCGTTTGGCACGCCCGGCTTGATGGAAAAGTCATCCATTTCATTATTCAGCAGCACGCCGGTACCGGGCGGCATGAAGCCGGAACCAAACCAGAAGTTGATTGACATGGTTCCGGCTACACGGTTGCCGTCACGATCAAGCACACTGAAGTGCGTAGTCTGGGTGCCACCGGCCAGGTCAGGCCGGACTATGCCCGGCAAGGCGTCACTCGGCGTGGCGCGGTCAACCAGGATCGCAGCACGCTGACCGGCCGCATAAAACGGATGCGCCAGGCGTTCCAGCGGTATATCGACATAGTCCGGGTCGCCAAGATACTCGGCGCGATCACGAAACGCGCGACGCATTGCCTCGACCACAAGGTGCTTCTGCGTCAGCTGGTCCATACCAGCGAGATTGAAACCGGCAAGAATGTTCAACGCGTTGATAATCAGCACGCCACCGGATGAAGGAGGTGGTGCCGACACGATTCGGTGGCCGCGATAGTTACCGTAGACCGGGCGCCGCTCCCTGACCCGGTAGGACGCAAGGTCTTCCAGCGTCCAGATGCCGCCCGCCGCGCGCGTGCCTTCCACCAGGCTGCGCGCGACTTCGCCTTTGTAGAAACCGTCGATACCCTGTCCGGCAACAGCTGTCAGCGTCGCCGCCAGGTCCGGCTGCACCAACAGCTCGCCTTCAGTTGGCGGCTCGCCGTTGCGATAAAAAATCTCCGCTGCTGCCGGCCAGCGATTCATCAGGTCTTTCTTGTACGTGAGGTTGCGCACCATGTGCTTGCTGGCAGGAAAACCATCGCGGGCGAGGCGAATTGCCGGCGCCAGTGATTCTGCCAACGACAGGCGGCCGTATTTTGTTGCGATATGCACCCAGCCCGCCGGAGCACCGGGAATGCCTGCCGCCAGCGGTCCGTCGATCGACAACCGGGGAATCGGTTCGCCGTTTTCGTCCAGGTACATGTCGCGAGATGCCGCACCCGGCGCGACCTCGCGCCCGTCGACCATCACCTGGAAACCGTCGAGCGCGCGGTGCAGCAGCCAGAAGCCGCCGCCGCCCATGCCCGAACCATACGGCTCGGTAACCGCCAGCACCGAGCTGACCGCGACGGCAGCATCGAATGCGTTTCCGCCGCGTGCCAGGATTTCCAGCCCGGCTTCAGTCGCGTGCGGGCTGGCACTGGCGATCGCTGCCTGTGGCGGCTTGTCGCCGGCACTCACCCACGGCGCCGCCACCAGCAGCAGCAGAACTGATAAAAGCCTCATGACGTTACACTCCCGCCTGCTTTCTGCAGGCGCAAATACTTCTCATATAACTGGTCCCGTGTTTCGGGATGTTGCGGGTCCAGCGGAATACAGTCGACCGGGCACACCTGAACGCACTGCGGCTCATCAAAATGACCGACGCATTCTGTGCACAGGTCGGGATCGATATGATATATCTCCGGCCCCATGTAAATCGCCTCGTTGGGGCATTCCGGTTCGCACACATCGCAGTTGATGCATTCGTCTGTGATCTTGAGGGACATCGCTGCGAACCCGGGCTAGGTCTCCGCGTAAAACGCTTTCAACGCAGCGCATACGTCGGGATGAACAAACTTCGAGATATCGCCACCGAATGATGCGACTTCGCGAACCAGCGTTGATGAAATATAGGTGAACTGTTCTGCCGGTGTCAGGAACACCGTCTCGACGTCCGGTGCAATCTGCCGGCTCATTGTAGCCAGCTGAAATTCGTACTCGAAATCCGACACCGCACGCAGCCCCCGAATCATCACTGGCAGGTCGCGCTCGCGGGCAAAATCCACAGTCATTCCGGTATAACCACACACCTCGACATTGCCGATATCGCCGACGACGGTGCGGGCCATAGCCACACGCTGCTCCAGGCTGAAAACCGGTTCCTTGCGCGGGCTGGCGGCAATGCCGACCACAACGCGATCGAAAATACGCGCAGCGCGGCGGATCAGGTCATTGTGCCCGTTAGTGATGGGGTCGAACGTGCCCGGATAAAGTGCGGCTCGGCTCATGGGGTTTCCTGCGATATTGACACCAGATGATAACCCACGCGGCCGGCACGCTTGCTGCGCAGCAGCTCCAGCCCGTCGGGCAGGGCCGGCGGACCGCATCCCGCCGCCGTCTCCAGGTAAAGCCGGCCACCCGGACGCAACAGTCGTGCTGAACCGATGCGGTACAGCAACTGCGACCACGGATCTTCCTCATACGGCGGGTCGATGAAAATGACATCGAATTCCTGTTCGCAACGCTTCAGCCAGGCCAGCGCGTCGGCACGAACACAGTGGCCCCCCTGCGCCTGCAACAGCTCGAGGTGTGTCCGCACGGTCTCGAGCGCATCGTCGTTGCGTTCGACAAAGGTGCAAGCGGCAGCACCGCGAGACAGCGCCTCCAGCCCCAGTGCACCGCTGCCGGAATACAGGTCCAGGCAACTTGCCCCGTCGATAATCGGGCTGAGCCAGTTAAATACTGTTTCACGCACCCGGTCCGGTGTCGGCCGCAGTTCGCCGGTATCGGGGAAGCGCAGCCGCCGGCCACGCCATTGCCCGCCGATAATACGGAAACTGCCGCTGGCGCCGCGCCGTTTGTGCCTGGCTGTGCTCACCGTTTGTTCCGTTGTCTTTTGTCCTGACGGTAGTGCAAACTCGCTGCGACGATTGCGGGACTCTCAATGCTGAGAAAGAAAAAATCCGACAAGACCGAGGCAGCGGAAAAAAAGCCCGGGTTCATAACTCGCCTGCGTGCACGAATCAACAAGGGCGATTCCTGGCTAACCACTGATGTCAAAGACCTCATCCCCGGCGGCAGGATCGACGAGGATACTCTGGAAGAGCTGGAAACGCGGCTGCTGCTCGGCGATGTCGGCGTTGACGCAACCGAGCATATCATTGACGGGCTGCGCAAGCGGCTGAAACGCACCGAGATGAAAGACCTCGACGCCCTGATGGCGGCGTTGCGGGAAAGCATGCTCGAGATCGTCGCTCCCGCAGCGAGGCCGCTGGACATCGACACCACCCATCAGCCGTTCGTGATACTGATGCTGGGTGTCAATGGTGCCGGCAAGACCACCACTATCGGCAAACTGGCGCGACGCTATCTCGATGACGGTTACAGCGTGATGCTGGCAGCCGCCGATACATTCAGGGCGGCAGCCATCGAGCAGTTGCAGGCGTGGGGTGAACGGAACGATGTACCGGTCGTTGCGCAGCGCTCAGGCGCGGATCCCTCAGCCGTGGTTTATGACGCGCTGGAAGCCGCCCGGGCTCGCGGTGTTGATGTGCTGATCGCCGACACTGCGGGCCGGCTGCATACACAAAGCAACCTCATGGAAGAGCTGAAGAAGATCAAGCGGGTGCTGGGCAAGCTGGACCCGTCTGCACCGCAGGAGACTCTGCTGGTGATCGATGCAACCAATGGCCAGAACGCGTTGTCGCAGGCGCGGCAGTTTCATGCCGATATTGGCCTGACGGGCGTTTGCATCACCAAGCTCGACGGCAGCGCCAAAGGCGGCATCCTGCTGGCAATCGCGCGTGAACTTGATGTGCCGATCCGCTACATCGGCATCGGCGAACAGATCGACGACCTCGATGTATTCGACGCTGAAAGTTACGTTGATGCGTTACTGCAGCAAACACAACAACCATGATTCGCTTTCAGAATGTCTACAAGCGCTACCCCAACGGCCGCGAAGCAATTGCTGACCTGTCGCTGCACATCGCGCCGGGCGAAATGGTTTTTCTTACCGGCCATAGCGGTGCCGGCAAGAGCACTTTGCTAAAGCTCATTGCGCTGATCGAACGGCCCACGCGCGGTCAGATGATTGTCCGCGGCCAGAATGTCACCCGCATCAGCCGGCGCAAGGTGCCACATTACCGGCGCCAGATCGGTGTCGTATTCCAGGACCACAAACTGCTGTTCGATCGCAGCATCTACGACAACATTGCCCTGCCGCTGGTAATTGCCGGTCTGCCCGAACGCGAAATTGGCAGACGGGTACGTGCGGCACTGGACCAGGTCAGCCTGCTGGGTCGCGAGTCGCGAAGCCCGCTGGAGCTGTCACAGGGCGAACAGCAGCGGATCGGCATTGCCCGGGCCGTGGTCAGTAAACCGCCGATCCTGATTGCCGACGAACCCACCGGCAATCTCGACCCGCAGCTGTCGCGAGAGATCATGCAGCTGTTCAGCCGCTTCAATGCTGTTGGTGTAACGGTAATCATCGCCTCGCACGATATCGGACTGATCGATAGCATGGACAAACGGGTAATACGGTTGAGCGGCGGCCGGCTGGGCTTGGCGGAGGAACCTGATGGGCGCGACGCCGCCTGACAACAAACCGCGTCTGAATCTCGCGCAGCGTGTTTCGGGCTATTTCCTGCGTCACGTGCAGACCATGACCGGCGCATTGGGCCGGTTGTGGCGCCAGCCCGTAGCCAACCTGATGACAATCGGCGTGATTGGCATCGCACTGGCACTACCGGTCGGCCTGCATCTTGTAGTTAAAAATGGCCGGGCCATCAGCGGCAGCTGGGACAGCGCTGTCGAGGTTTCAGTTTATCTGCGCAAAGACATCGATGCAGGGCGTCTCGTGACGCTGGCGGACGAGCTTCGCGAATGGCCCGAAGTCGCACGCATCAATGTTATCCGCGCTGAAGCGGCACTCGTCGAGTTTGCCGAATTGTCCGGCTTCGGTGCAGCTCTGGATGCGCTGGAAGAAAACCCGCTACCCGACACCTTCGTGATTACGCCGGTTGACGAGTACAGCGACGCGGAATCTCTCGCCGGGCTGGCCGATGCGCTGCGCCTGGTACCGGAGGCACGACTGGTGCAGGTCGACACCGACTGGATCAAACGCCTTAATGCAATCCTCGAACTTGTACGACGCGCGGTCGGAATAAGCGCGGTACTGCTGGCGCTGGCCGTGGCATTGATCGTTGGTAACACCATTCGGCTGGATATTGAAAACCGCCGTACCGAAATAGAAGTGAGCAGGCTGGTTGGCGGAAGCGACGCGTTCGTGCGCCGGCCGTTTCTTTACAGCGGCCTGTGGTACGGCCTTGGTGGCGGGCTGATGGCGCTCCTGCTGACACAAGTCTCACTGTTGTTACTTGGCGGTCCGGCGGCCCGGCTGGCGGGCCTGTACGGCAGCAGCTACAAGCTGGTCGGCCTGGGTGGTCGGGGCACCCTGTTGCTGGTACTGGGGGCCGCTGTTATCGGCTGGGCCGGGTCCTGGCTGGCCACAACCCGCCACCTGCGCGATATCGAACCCAGCTAGGGGGCTTTCAGCCGCCGGAGACCTTCTCATAACTGACTGTATTGTCAGTGTTTATTTTGAGAACCCTCAGACTGCTTAGCACTCTAACTATGCGAGTGCTAAAATATATCCGGGTGAATACGGGAGGAAACATGGCCACATCGCTGGCTTTACAGGACCGCAGTCTGCTGCCGCTATCGCCGGTTGGCAGCCTGGATGCGTACATGACCGCTGTCTCGAGCATTCCGGTTCTCAGCCGGGAGGAAGAGGTGCGCCTTGCGCGCCAGTTTCGCGACCAGGACGATCTTGACGCGGCACGCCAGCTGGTAATTTCCAACCTGCGTTTCGTCGTGCATATCGCACGTGGTTATGGTGGCTATGGGCTGCAACTGGGTGACATTGTCCAGGAAGGCAACATCGGCCTGATGAAGGCGGTGAAACGCTTTGACCCGGAGTACGGCGTGCGCCTGGTCAGCTTTGCCGTGCACTGGATCCGTGCCGAAATACATGAGTTTGTCCTGCGCAACTGGCGCATCGTAAAAATTGCGACCACCAAGGCGCAGCGCAAGCTGTTCTTCAACCTGCGCAAGGCAAAACGGCACCTGGGCTGGCTCAACCCGGAAGAGACTGCGGCGGTTGCCAACGATCTTGGTGTGCCCGAAAGGGAAGTCACGGAGATGGAGAGCCGGCTCGCAGCTCGCGACCTCGGCTTTGACGGACCGGACAACGACGATGATGATGGCGCCAGCTACTCACCCGCAGTGTACCTGCCGACGGCCGAACCGGGACCGCAGGACCTGATTGCCGAAGACGAACACCGCGAGCAAATGCATGCGCAGCTGCTGGCCGCTATGGGGCAGCTCGACGACCGCAGCCGCGATATCGTTAGCAGCCGCTGGATCAGCGAAGACAAGAGCACACTGCAACAGCTCGCCGACAAGTACGGCATCTCTGCCGAGCGTATCCGCCAGATAGAGAGCGCAGCGCTGCGCAAACTGCGACAGCAGATCGTTCTTTGATTTCGCGCTGGCATCGAGTGTCTCGATGTTTGCGGCTGAAGCCCCTTCTAC
Source organism: Gammaproteobacteria bacterium (assembly GCA_013003425.1). Taxonomy (NCBI): domain Bacteria; kingdom Pseudomonadati; phylum Pseudomonadota; class Gammaproteobacteria; species Gammaproteobacteria bacterium. Next base: position 6,720 of record JABDJB010000099.1, read on the forward strand.
GACAACTAGTCGCACAGGCGTACACGGAAAAGCGTTACAAGGTTTAACTTGACGCTACGTCAGGGCGCTCCTAGTATCGTCGACCTCTCAGAGGCAACCCAGGAACAGGGGAACAGGTATGTCCGTAGCACGAGTTACAGAAATTACAGCATCGTCAACAAAAAGCTTTGACGACGCTATTGAAAGCGGCATCGCCCGCGCCACCAAGACGCTCAACAACGTCGCCGGCGCCTGGGTAGACAGCCAGAAGATTGTGGTTGAGAACGGCCGCGTCACCGAATGGCGTGTCACTATGAAAGTGACCTTCGTTCTTGAGGACTGAACACAACAAGCGTGGCACGGATGCCCATGATCACATTGAAAAGGCGGCCGCAAGGCCGCCTTTTTTTATCCCCGACTTGCAGCCTGATTCAGCGGTAGATGGTGCCCTTGTGACGGATCCAGCCGCCCTCGCGGCGGTTGCGCGGGTCGTGATGCGTCCAGTGCACCACGCCCCCGCGATCATTCCACTCAAACTCGCCATAAAAGCTGACTGGATCACCCGCCTTTAGCGGCACGCGCTGTGCCAGGTCGATGTTGTGTGCGATCAGGACAGTGTGCTCGTTTGGCAGGCTCACGATAAAGCGCTGGTGTCTTGAGCCTTCGCTGTCATCCGGCAGCACACGCTGCACCCGGCCACCGGCCTCGATCCACATGTCCGAACGCTGCGACTCGAAAGCCGCGACGATCTGGTCGGCCGCTGCCGAATAGTCCCCGGCACTTTCCGACACCGCAACCGATGCCTGCCCGCCGGCCGCAACCGGTGTGGCCCGGTCTGCATTGCCGTCCTGGACATTCTGGTAGCCGAATATCGCAACCGCTATTGCAACGACGATACCGGCGAGTGTACGCAACTGCTTTGCCATGGCTTAGCCTTCGACGATTGGCACCAGGGTGATTTCAACCCGGCGATTGAGCTGACGTCCTTCGGCAGTTGAATTGTCGGCCACCGGATGACGCGAACCCAGGCCAAATGAAGCCATCCGCATCGGCATGATCTGCCGACTTTGCAGGTAGCCCGAGACACTGGCTGCGCGCCGCTCGGAAAGCGGCTGGTTGATCTGGTCAGTCCCGGTGCTGTCGGTGTGGCCGGCAATTTCTACCAGCGTCTTTTCATACTCGTTCAGCACCGTGGCAACCGAATCGAGAACCGGATAAAAGTTTGCCTTGATGTCGGACTGGTTGGTGTCAAAAGTCACGTTGCCGGGCATATTCAGCACGATGTTGTCACCCACACGTACGACGCTTACGCCAGTGGCTTCAAGCTCGGCGCGCAACCGGGCTTCCTGTACGTCCATGTAGTAACCGACACCGGCTCCGGCAATACCGCCCACACCAGCGCCGATCAATGCGCGCTTGCGTCGCTCGCGGCTGTCGTCGCCAGAGATGACACCGGCGACCGCACCAATCGCAGCACCGATTAACGCGCCCTTGGTGGCTTTTGAAGTCTGCTCTTCACGCGTGTAGGGGTTGATGGTCGTGCACGCCGAAACGGTGACGATTGCCGCAGCAGCAATGGCTGTACCGCGTAAAAAGGTCAGTTTGTTCATTTGACTCTCCGAAAATTCAGTGGTCCCCGACGCCCGCCGGGGCGCAAAGGATAGGCAAATGCCGACTCCGGCGCCAGCAGTTCCGGCCAGGTCGAACACGCCGGGACCGCTTGCCCGCAGCACCAATCACGCCTGGACCGCGATCGTAAAACTATGTTGCCCTGCGGGTAGGCCACCGGGTAACCGCCGTCAGCCAGCCGATATGGTGATTTGGACCGGATTGGCGGCGCGGAATTCCGCCGGTTGCCTCGCCGCCCGGGGCGGCGGTAGGCTCTGGCAGCACGCACTGACCAGGGGGATGGCCACATGCAAAGCGTCCAGACATGGCTCGATGAGTACGGGGAAAGCCATCAGAACCCGACGAACAAATTCCTGCACTGGATTTGTGTGCCGCTGATCGTGGTCAGCCTGATCGGCCTGCTGTGGTCGATTCCGGTGCCGGATTCTTTTGCCACGGTGTCGCCGCTCCTGAACTGGGGTGTGATCTTCCTGCTGGCCGCGCTGGTGTACTACTTCATCATGTCGTTCTCGCTCGCGATTGGCATGATCTTTGTCACCGCCGGGATCGTGGCACTGGTCGACTGGCTTAACGGGTTTTCAACACCGCTCTGGGTGTTGTCGATTGCTATTTTTGCCGGTGCCTGGATCGGTCAGTTCATTGGACATGTAGTGGAGGGCAAGCGACCGTCGTTTTTCAAGGATGTTCAGTTCCTCATGATTGGGCCACTCTGGCTGCTGTCGGCGATATATCGCAAGCTTGGCATCCCGCTTTAAGATTCGCGGCTGGAAGCCGCTCCCACAACATCAAACGATCGTCGAAGCGGCCCGGCCGATTCGACTCCTTTTACCCTGCCAACCCACCATCAGTCGCGACGCAAATCAGAATACCGCGACGTCTCAAACGGTTCGCGGCTAAAGCCGCTCCTACAAGAGGTTGCACCCGGATCTGATGCGGCGGGAGAGAAGACGGTGTTTCTTGGCAGCGACTGCGGTCCTCCGCCGGA
>JABDJB010000100.1 GCA_013003425.1 Gammaproteobacteria bacterium
TTGAAGACCAGGAAGTTTTGTCCGGCGTAGAAGATTTCCAGTTCCAGTTTGGCATCGACACCGACGGCGACCTGGATGCCAACCGTTACGTCAACGCCAACAATCCAATGCTGGTGCCCGGCGATCCTGCGTTTGATCCAAATGCACAGATTGTCTCGGTCAGGATCTGGCTGCGGATGCGCACCATTCACCCGGAACAGGGCCACACCGACACCAGCGCTTATGTATACGCCGACCACAATACGCCGGCGCCCAATGACAATTTCCGACGCCTGGTGGTTTCCAAGACTATCCAGTTACGCAATACCAAAGAGCGAGTCTGATGAGAGTAAACACACTGACAATCACCACACGCCAGCAAGGCGCCGCCCTGATCGTGGGCCTCGTTCTCTTGCTGGTGATTACCGTCCTGGCCGTATCGAGCATGAACACCTCGACGGTGCAGCTGATGATGGCCGGTAACAAGCAGTTTGCCGAGACTGCATTCCAGGCTGCGGAAACAGGCATTGATCGCGCATTGCTGGCCGGTTCCTTCAACACCAAGACCAAGGCTGTCCAGCCCGTGACCCTGGTTTCCACTGCCTATGGTCGTGCCAAGGTTGGCAGTGAGACCGCCTTTGAAGTTCGTACTGCGGTACCCAGCGGCGGCTTCAGCATCGGCGGCGACGATACCTTCAGCGCCTATCACTTCGAAGTCGTCAGCACCGGTCGTGCCGAGCGCGGCTCAGAGTCCCGCCATCGGCAGAGATTTTACGTCATCGGTCCCGGCGGTTGAGCCGGCCTCGTCCCATTACAGGAATGACCTTTATGAATACTGCAATGATCAGAACATTAATTTATACGACCCTGCTGGCTCTGCCGCTCGCCGCAACTGCCGCCAAACTGGAGTCATCGGAACATGCTTACGAGTTGCCGGCGGCGGAAGTCGTGACCATTTCTCCAAACCGCGACGGCGCCCTGGTCTTCAAGCCCTGCGAAAGCTGCAAGGCAGTGCGGGCGATGCTCAGCGCCGAAACCCAGTTTGTGATTAACGAAGAACCAGTCACGAAGCAGGTCTTTCGACCGGCCATGCGCAAGAGTTCGGGCTGGGTGTATGTATTTGTTTCGATCGAAACCGGCAAGGTTCGCAAGATCGAACTCGACGAATGAGGATGGCTTCCATTTTGCAGGACTCCATCAATAGTTACCTGAGGTAAAAGCATGAAAGCTTCTTTCAAATCCAAGTTTTTTTCGGTGTGTGCTGGCATGACGCTGGCCATGTTAGGGGGCGCCCCGGCGCTGGCCGACGACACCGAAATCTTCAAGGGCGACGCGGGCCTCGCGGCTGGCGTACAGCCCAATGTGCTGTTCATTCTCGACACCTCGGGCAGTATGGACGGAGAAGTCAAAACTTCCGATCCCTATGACCCTGCCATAACTTATTCGGGCCCTTGCACCAGCGGCAGGGTTTACTGGCGCCAGGACTCGGGGACGCCGCCCGGTAGTTCATCGAGTTGCACTGGCAACTGGTTCCCCGAAACAATGATGAAGTGCGAGAGCGGCAGCCTGGAGTTGGCCGCCAAAGGCATCTCCACGCTCGACTACCTGGGCCAGCACGACTGGAAGTACGACACCCGCTGGGAGCTTATGCGCTCCAGCGCCAAGGACCGCCCGGTTGAATGCGAGAACGACTATGAAGATCACGGTGAAGTCGCCGGCGACGGCAAGGTCTATCCGGCCGATGGCGCCGTCGGGCCGTGGTCTGCGAACTCCGCGGACAGCGTAACCTGGGGTTCAGGTCAGCTGACCCGCCGCTACATCATGTACAACAGCAACTACCTGAACTGGTATCACGGGCCAAGCACAACTACCCAGACGAGGCTCGAAGTCGTCCAGCAGGTTACCAATGAACTGCTAGACGAGCTAAGTGGTATCAACGTTGGCGTAATGCGCTTTAGTCGGGACGGTGACGGTGGCATGGTCGTGCACCCGGTCGAGGATATTGATACAGCCCGTACGCCAGCCAAGGCTGCCATCAATGCATTCGACCACCAGGGCAACACACCTTTGTCCGAAACCATGTACGAGGCGCTCTTGTACTTCCGCGGCGACAAAGTTGACTACGGGCGCGACTCTGTGGGCAACGGCTACACTTCACAACCGTCTGTAGCCAGCTCACGAACCGGCACCGGCAGTAATGGTGGCGACTGGTACCAGAGTCCGATCCCGGCCAACACCTTCTCGTGCCAGAAGAACTTCATTGTGCTGCTGTCTGATGGTGCCCCTACCTCGGATACCTCGGCACAAAAAAAGATCGAGAGCCTGACCCTGCCGAATTTCTCTGATGCTACGGGGCGTACCGCCTGCGACGGCGGCACCGGCTCAGGCGCCTGCCTGGATGACGTGGCGGAGTACATGTTCAAGGCTGACATGAACAACGACCCATCCGATGGTGTGCAAAACGTCACCACTTATACGGTTGGATTTACGATCGATTTGCCATTGCTCGATTCCACCGCCAAACGTGGCGGCGGTGACTATTATCTTGCCGATGACACTGCCTCATTGAAAAATGCATTGACCGCTATTCTGACCGAGGTCCTGGAGGACAATACAACCTTCTCAGCCCCAACGGTGTCGGTAAACGCCTTTAATAGAACCCGGAACCTGGACCAACTTTTCGTAAATGTTTTCAAGTCTGCCGGGCGGCCTTTTTGGCAAGGTAATCTCAAAAAATATCGCCTCGTAGGTGACGATATCGTCGGGGCCGACGGTGTTACGCCCGTCGTAGATGAGGCCACCGGCTTCTTCAAGGACACGGCCCAGAGCCTGTGGTCCGATCGGGTCGACGGCGCCGAAGTCCCCATCGGCGGGGCGGCCGAGGAATTACCCTCGCCTGCTACCCGTAACCTTTACACCTACACGGGCACCAGTAACGTGCTCAGTGATCCCGGCAATCACCTGAAGGACACCAACACGGCGATTAGCGCTGCAATGCTCCAGCTTGGCCCTGATGATCCTTTGCTGGCAGATGCTATCAATTGGGCCCGCGGTCAGGATACCACCGATGATGACGGCGACGGTGACACTACTGAAGCCCGTTTCATTATGGGCGACCCGCTGCATGCTCGCCCTGCTCCCGTAATTTATGGCGGCTCGACCACCACGCCCGACGAGCAGGATGCGGTCATTTACGTCGCCACCAACGAGGGCTATTTACACGCAATCGACGCCAAAACCGGCGCCGAGCTGTTTGCCTTCATGCCGCCTAACCTGCTGCCCAATATCAAGCGCAATATCGACAACCCGCCCTCGCCCTTTAAAGGCTACGGGCTGGACGGCACCGTCAAGGCCTATACGGTCGACCTCAACAAGGACGGTATTGTGGATGCCTCGGCCGGCGACCGGGTGTTCCTGTTCTTCGGCATGCGCCGCGGCGGCAGCACCTACTACGCCATGGAAGTCACCAATCGCAACGCGCCCAAGCTTCTGTGGATGAAAGATCAGACCGACTTCCCGGGTTTGGGCCAGACCTGGTCTACTCCCAGCCTGACCCGCGTGGATGTGAGCGGCGCGACCCAAAACACCTGGAAGCTCACCATGGTGGTGGGCGGCGGCTACGACACCTCCCAGGACAATGCCGGCTATTCGACCGACAGCGTGGGCAATGCCGTATTCATGATCGACGCGCTGAGCGGCAACCTGCTGTGGTCAGCCGGCCCGAATGCCAGCAATAACCTGACCTTGCCGGATATGACCAACTCGATTCCTGCGCAGATGCGCGTCATTGATATGAACACCGACGGCTTCGCCGATCGCATGTACGTCGGTGACATGGGCGGGCGCGTATGGCGCTTCGACGTCTACAGCGGACAGCCAGCCAATTCGCTGGTTACCGGTGGCGTGATGGCCTCACTGGGCGCAGCTGACCAGACCACACCCACAGTCGCCGACAATCGCCGCTTCTATAACACGCCTGACGTGTCGTTTGTCCGCAGGGAAACTGGCAATTTCTTCAATGTCGCTATTGGCTCCGGCTATCGCGCGCACCCGCTGAGCAGCGCCACCGATGAGCGCTTCTATTCCCTGCGCGACTACCAACCCTTCCGGCAGCTCAACACGACGGAGTTTGCGACTTACAGTGCCAACAAGCTCACCGACTCGGATTCGCGTCTGGCGGATATTACGGGAGTACCCGGAAGCGCAATACCGACGATGCCCGCCGGGGCCATAGGCTGGAAAATGAGCCTTGGCAGCGGCGAAAAGGCCCTCGCGGTCTCCAAGACCTTTGAAGAACAGATCTTTTTCACAACCTACACACCACAAACCGGTGGCAACAGTTTCAGTTGTGTGCCTCAACGTGGCATAAACAAGCTGTATATCGTCAGTGTTGCGGACGGCAGCCCGACAGCAAACCTCGACGGCATCGGCTCGGACACCGCGCTCACCGTGGAGGATCGCACCCAGGGCCTGTCGCAAACCGGTATCGCCCCTGAAGTGACCTTCGTCTTCCAGCCGGACGGCGGAAGTGGCGGCGGCGGTGGTGGCGGTGGCGGCGGTGGCGGCGGTGGTGGCGGCGGTGGCTGCGCCGGCTTCAGCGGCGTCAAACCCAAGTGCCTGGTCGGCGTCGAAAAATGCGCCGCTGACTTCTGCAACGCGCCGGTGCGGACCTTCTGGACGCAGGACGACGCCACGGAAGACGAGTAAACTATGGCAGATGCCTACAAGGAGTATCCTGGAATGTCAGCAGACAGCAACCGATTGCACCAAGCCGAGCCCGCTTCCCGCGCCCGGGGCTTCACTCTGATCGAACTGCTGGTGAC
>JABDJB010000101.1 GCA_013003425.1 Gammaproteobacteria bacterium
TGTCGCTGCAACAGCAGCCGGGCCCCGGCAATGGCGGCAATCAGCAGGCTCGCGATTATCCAGCGTTCCAGCATCAGCTGCCCAACCCGGCAAAACCCATGAAACTCAGGCTCAGTATCCCGGCCACAACCAGTGCAGCCGTGGCGCCCTTGACCGATTCCGGCACAGCAACGAGATCGAGTTTCTCGCGTATACCGGCCATCAGCACCAACGCCAGCGTAAACCCCGCTGCCGCACCGAGGGCAAAAACTATTGCACGGCTGAAACCGTAACCGCGATTTGTCTGGAACAGGGCGACACCCAGAATCGCGCAGTTGGTGGTGATCAGCGGCAAAAATATTCCCAGCGCACGGAACGTCGCCGGACTCAGCTTGCGCAGCAACATTTCCACCAACTGCACGGTCGATGCAATAACCAGCACATAGGAAATGAGCCGCAGGTACGGCGCATCTACCCACAACAAAAGTTCATTCAACAGGAAGGCGCAAAGGGAAGCTACCAGCATGACAAAGGTCACGGCGCCACTCATGCGCACCGCTGTCTGCAGCTTTGCCGAAACACCCATGAACGGGCACAGGCCAAGAAAATACGCCAGCACGAAATTGTTGATCAATGCGGCATTGACGAATATTGCCCAGTGCGGTGCGTCACTCATCATGCCCCCTCTCCCGCTGCCTGTCCGTTGCGCTGGCGACTCGATTGCCAGACCGATATCAGCAGCAGCCACAGCGCCAGCACAAAAAATCCGCCGCTCGGCAGGATCATCACCGTCCACGGCTGGAATGCCTCAGGGAACAGCTGCACGCCAAACAGCGTACCGTTTCCGAGTATCTCCCGAACGGCACCGATGCAGAACAGTGACAGCGTGAACCCGATGCCCATGCCAAGCGAGTCCTGGATTGTCCGGCCAATGGTATTACGCGAAGCAAACGCCTCGGCGCGACCGAGGATCAGGCAGTTGACGACAATCAGCGAAATAAATGCGCCCAGGCTTTTGTGCAGATCAAGACTGATTGCTTTTATAATGTAGTCGACACAGGTGACGAAACTGGCAATGATGCAGATGTAGCTGACGATGCGGGCATCACGCGGTATCAGGCTGCGAATCGACGAGATCACGACACCGGAGCTCAGCAGGACGAAACTGGTCGCCAGGCCCATAGTGAGCGAGTTAATGGCGCTGTTGGATACGGCCAGCGCCGGGCACAAACCCAGCAGCTGGACAAAAATAGGATTCTGTCGCCACAGGCCCTTGATGAACTCATTGGTCGACGGCTGGCTCATTCAACCACGCTCCCGCTGCGCTGCAGCCGTACATGCTCACGCACCAGCAGCGGCGCCCACTCGCTGGCGCTGTCGTTGAGGATGGCGCCGATCGCATCGGATGACACCGTTGCCCCGGTAATGGCGTCAATCTGCCAGGGGTGCTCCTTGGTGCCATGCGGGACAGTGACTACCGGGTTTTGCAATGCTGTGCCCGCAGCGTCAAGCGACACATCGAGTTGCTCGAAGTTGGCAACGAATGCCGGATCGGTTTCGATCTTGTCGCCGAGACCCGGAGTTTCGAGACTTTGCAGAACGCGCATGCCGACAATAGCCTGCTGTTCAAACGAATACGCGTAAATCACCCGGATGGTGTCCTGGTAGCCCATACCCGACGCGGTAATTGCCGCACCAAGCAGTGCGCCGTTAGCGTCATAACCGAGAAAAGCGGGGAATTCGACCTCGGCGGCAACTGCGTCGGCCAGCCCGTCGCCCGTCAGGCTGACCGGGCGCAGTTCTGTCGCTCCCGGCATCACCGCATCGACGGCCTTGCGTAATGCCCGTGCCTCATTTTCGGCGATGCGCCCGGCTGTCGCTTCGAATACCAGCACGATCACCAGCGCACAGACCATACCGATACCCACGATAGTGCGGAACATCGTCAGCGGCGTCGACGGCGGTTGCTGCTGCGGCAGGCTCATGCCCTGCTCCCGTAGACCCGCGGCACAATGGCATTATCGATGTGTGGCGAGACCGCATTGGCCAGAAGGATCGCGTACATCACCCCCTCCGGCATGCCGCCCCAGAATCGAATCACAACAACGAGCGATCCGATCAGCGCGCCGTACAGCCAGCAACCGGCATCGGTAATCGGCGAGGCAACAGGGTCGGTGGCCATGTACACGGCGCCCAGCATCAGTCCGCCGGAGAACAGCATGAAAACCGGTGACGGATACTCACCCGGCGCGAACACGTTCATTACCAGCGTCAGTACCGCCACCACCGCAATGATTGCCACCGGGATGCGCCAGTTCATCATGTTGCGCGCGACCAGGTAGATGCCGCCGGCGATAATCAGCAGTGCGCAGGTCTCGCCCACCGATCCCGACGTCAGACCCAGCATCAGCTCGCCGGAGTCTGTACCCAGACCGCGAAATTTCATTGCCGATAACGGCGTGGCCGCGGTCACCGCATCATATTCGGGCCGGGCCAGCGGGAAAGTAAGGATCGAGCCCGGCACCTGGACAAAGCGGTCGGCAACAAATGCCGGCGACCACTGCGTCATGGCACCGGGGAACGCCGCCTGCAGGAAAGCGCGGCCGACCAGCGCGGGGTTGAAGGCATTTGCACCAAGCCCGCCGAACAGGTACTTGCCGATACCGACGCCGAAAATGCCACCGACGACGACCATCCACAATGCCAGGCCCGGCGGCAACGTCAGCCCGTAAAGAATTCCGGTGACGATGACTGACCAGTCACTTAGCGAGGACTGGCCGGTGATGCGGTTCATGACATGCTCGGTGCCTACGCATGCCAGCACGGCTGTAACGAGGACCAACAATGCGCCGGTACCGAAAGCAAAAACAGCAAACGCAACGACCGGCAACATGGCATAGACCACGTTGCGCATGATGATATCCACGCTGGCGCCACTGGCTACATGTGGCGAGGAGGCAATTTCCAGCGTCTTACCGCTCACTGTGCCGCCCTCGTTTTGCGAATCATCTTCTTGGCCAGGCGAAAATACTGCACCAGCGGGATGTGCGACGGACACACGTAGGTGCACGAACCACATTCAAAGCAGTCGAACAGGTGAAAGTCGTCAGCCATCTGTTCGTACTGCTCGTTTTTTGCCAGCAGCCCCAGCTTCGACGGGTTGAGAAACACCGGGCAGGCCTCGACACAGCGCGCGCAGCGAATGCACGGGTAGACCTTGCGCTCGACCACTTCGGCTGTCTCGCGCACGGTGAAGGCCAGTATTCCGGATGTGCCCTTTGTAACCGGAATATCGAGATTGGAAACTGCCGGCCCCATCATCGGCCCACCCATGAATACGCGGGTAACATCCGGCTCTGCGCCGCAGCTTTGCAGGGCAAAACGCACCGGCGTACCGATGGGTATCAGGTAATTTCCCGGTTTTTCGACCCCCGGCCCGGCAATCGTAATCACCCGCTCCTGGATGCCGCGGCCGTGCGGCAGCAGCCGGCCAATTTCGGCCGTTGTTGCCACGTTTGTGCACAGCACGCCGACATCGATCGGCAGGCCGCCCCGCGGCACTTCGCGGTCGAGCAGCGCTTTTAACAGGATCTTCTCTGCACCCTGCGGATATTTGACCTTCAGCACCGCCACTTCTGCATCGATGTCAGGCGGCAACTGGTCACGCAGCATGGCGATCGCGTCGCGCTTGTTGGCCTCGACGGCAATGATGATGCGTGCCGCGTTGGCAGCCTTGGCCAGGTAGCGGATGCCCATGTAGACATCGGCAGCCTGCTCAAGCATGACCCGGTGATCGGTGGTGAGATACGGCTCGCATTCCACCCCATTGATAATCAGCGTGTCGACGCGCTTGTCATCGGGGAACCTGAGTTTGGCGTGGGTGGGAAAAGCAGCGCCGCCCAGACCGACGATGCCGGCATTCTGGATCGCGGCAATAATCTCATCGCGATTTGCTGTTTCCACGTGACAGGGTTGCCCGTCGACGACTTCCTGCGTCGATGCAGGGAGCGGCTCGATGAATATGCTTTCGACCATTTCGCCGCTTATCGACGGCGCCAGGGCGATGCGCTGTATCGTACCGGTTACCGGGGCGTGCATCGCTACGGACATAAAGCCGTCGGGCCTGGCTATCGTCTGGCCACGCGCGACTTCTTCACCAGGCCGCACGACCGGGATAGCGGCTGCACCCAGGTGCTGGCGCAACGGCACGATCAACTCCGGCGCAAACGGAAACTGGCGTATCGCCGCAGCGCTGG
>JABDJB010000102.1 GCA_013003425.1 Gammaproteobacteria bacterium
CCGGGGTGAGTGCGTGATAGGAACGAGCCGACAGGCCAGGCCAGACCTCGGCCGCCCGGTTGCGCCATTCCACCAGCACGTCCACGGGCCCGTCATGCCGGCCGAGTCCAACCAGGATGCGCGGATCACTGGATGAAAGGTAACTGCCGTCGCGACGCGACGTGCGCCAAAGGACCTTGTCGCCGACAGCAACGGCAGCACGAGCGTGGTAACCGGGAATACCGGCGGGACGCAGGTCGATACCGATCCAGCTTGCCTTGTTGCCGATCTGGTTCAGTAACAGCTGAGCCGGACCATTGGCGTTCACCACGACTATGTCGGTATCGCCGTCATTATCAACATCACCGAACGCCGCACCGCGACTTACCAGCTCCACGGTGACATCCGGGCCCGCATCTGCCGACACATCGACAAAGCCGTTTCCTATGTTGCGAAACAACTGGTTTGGCTCGCGTAGCGGGAAGGGGCCTTGCTGGCCCGGCACGCTGATAACCGCTCCGTTAGCTACGAACAAGTCCAACAGCCCATCGTTGTCGAAGTCGATCCAGCTGGTGCCGAATCCAGTCAGGCGCCTGCCGGGCGTGCCAACGCCAGTACGTTGAGTAATATCGACAAAATTTGCGCTGCCATCATTCTCGTAGAGCGTATTGGTTTCATTACGCAGGTGTGTCATGAACAAATCATCATCGCCATCGCCATCGAAATCGCCGGCTGTCACGCCCATGCTCGCTTCAGTCATTCCTTCGGCATTGTAGGCAGATCCACTGGCCAGGCCGCGCTCCGTGAAACCATTGCCGTCTCCAATCCATAATTGATTGGGTTTGCCGTCATTTGCAACGTAGACATCGAGTTGACTGTCGCCATTGAAATTCGCGACCGCTACGCCAAGACCCGCACCGTACGCACGCTCTAGTCCCGCCTCACGCGATATATTCTGAAACCCTTTGGCCTCGTTGCGAAACAGACGATCGGGAACAGATTCGTAACTATCCGGGGCGCAGTATTCACGTTCACCGGTTGCCGTCCTGCATTTCTTGTTATGCGACAGGCTGAATGACACGTAGTTACTGACAAACAGGTCGAGGTCGTCGTCGTTATCGAAGTCGAAAAAAGCTGCGCTGGAGCTCCATCGGGGATCATCGGTATCCGTGGTTGCGGTGATATCAGTAAAGCGGCCGTCAGAATCATTCCTGAAGAAGAAGTTTGACCCGAATGCGGTGATGTACAAATCTGGCCTGCCGTTACCATCATAGTCACCGACGGCAGTTCCCATCGAGTAGCCGGTTGTTTCAAGCCCGCTGCCTGCCGTTGCATCTGCAAATCTCAGGCCTCCTTTTTCCAGCTGGTTCTCGAACAGGGCATTAACCGGCGGTTCTATCGCTGGCGGCCCGAGAAACCCACTCTGTGGAAAGAATACGTCCAGGTCACCGTCAGAATCGTAATCAAGAAGCGCCACGCCGCCGCTGGCAATTTCAGGGATATACAATTTGCCGCGGTCGCCTGGCTCGTGCATGAATTCCAGGCCGGCTTGCGCAGCCGCGTCAACGAACAGTGGCGCCTCGCTCTTTCCAGCGCAGCCGGCAAAGGCCAATAGCATGCACAGCCTAATTGTCAGCCGAAGCATCGATCTGATCGATCTCACTGCGCGCGCCGGCCGCCAGTCGTGAATCCCCGGCTTCGATGGCAGCGGCCTCAGCTTCCTCAAGCCTGCTGCGAGCGGTTTCGGCATCGCCCTGCAGCCGGTAAGCCCGGCCCAGCGCCAGCAGGCGCTGCATCTCGCCACGTTTGGTGGCGACGGGGTCAGCCAGCAACCCTGTTGCAGCCTCGTGCTGTCCTTTGTCGAGGTACAACACTCCCAGTCTCAGTCTGACCGCATCATTGCGCGGATCTCTCTCATGAGCGTTCCGGAATGCCGCGAGTGCCAGGCTTTCTTTACCCTGCGTTGCATACAGGCTGCCAAGTTGAATCCATGCCAGCGACCCCTGTGGATCAATTTTTGTGACTTTCGTGAATGCTTCTTCAGCCTCCGGCAGTCGCTTCTGGAAAAGCCGGGCCAACCCGATATTGAAATAAAGCTGGGCACTTTCCGGATCGAGGCTGCGGGCGCTTTTCAGTGCCTCTTCGGATTTTTCATGCTCTCCAACAAGAGCGTAGAGATTAATCAGCGCTGCTGTCGGCAGTGGATTTTCCGGATCTGCAGCGCGCGCCTGCTCGTTAAGCCTGATAGCGCGATGAATGTCACCCTGTTTGATTGCACGTTGTGCTTCGCTGACCAGCTGCCGGTCGCCGCGCCTCAGCCCTTTCAACCTGGAGGTAAGCGGGTGATACCAGCCGCCGCCACGTTGCTTTGCCTGCTCGAATTCAAGCAGCAAATTTGCAGCACGCTCCTCATTGCCTCTTTGTTTTTCAACCTGGGCAAGGGCGTAAAACACCTGGGCGGGTGGATGCTCGCTGCCCGCTGCTCGAGACAGGAATTGTTCCGCGGCGCCCAGGTCCTCCGCGGCCAGCGCAAGACGGCCAAGTTCGTACAACGCCTTGTGGTCTGATTCGTTGTGTTCGAGTGCCTGCAGAAAAGCTGCTTTCGCAGACGCGGTGTCGCCAGCTTCCAGCAGAGCATTACCCAGCCCGGTGCTGCCAAGCGCCGGGTCTAGCTGAGCAGCACGCTGGTAGGCGGCAATCGACTCCTTCGTTCGCCCCATGGCGAGAAGGGTATGTCCGTGTAAATACGCTTGTGGGAACGCAGCGGGCTGGATGCGGCGTGCGCGGGCATAAAGCTGCGCGGCAGGTTCGTAGAAACCATACGCATGCAGCACCATCGCATAACGACCAAGTGCGTCCGGATCAGCAGGGTTCTTCCGGGCCCGGTCGCCAGCTTTTTGCACTTGTTGCCAGACGGCCGGCTGCAGGTCGCCGTCAGGAGTGTCCGGTACCACAAAATCGGTTGGGTCGCTGCTGCACGCCACGACGCAGGTAACTAACAGGATGAATACAAGCCGCATGGCTCAGCAGTATACGTTTTCAATGCCGCAAAAATGAAAGCCCCGCAGAGCGGGGCTTTCGGCAGGCCTTTTGGCCTTCTTATTGTTAAGACTGTCGTCTCAGGCGCGACGGCGGGCAAAGCCCAGTCCGGCCAGACCCATTCCGAGCAGAAGCAGTATGCCCGGTTCCGGGGTCGGCATCGGGGGGGTACCGCCACCTGTGGCAGCGCTGAAGTTGATGACGTAGTCGCCACTGCCGCTGCTATCGTTGTCCCAGGATGCCAGGAAGCCAGCTGATGTGGGATCGGATGCACCAAACTCAAACATGGCATCGCCATTGTTGTCGTTCGGGTCGTCATTGAATGCCGAGATACCAAGATAATAGGTGCCGGCTGCGAGACCTGTCAGAATCAGTTGGCTCTGCAGGCCACCAGAATCGTCGTTGGCCTGGACACCGAAGCCGCCTGAATCAAACAGGAACAGCTGCGTGTCGAAGCCGGTTCCAAAGGTATCGATGGTCAGGTCGCCACCGTCCCAGATAAATGAGTACAGGTCAGCATCGTTAGCGTCGATGACGCCGCTGATGCTGGTCGTGCCGGCGGTCACGGCCTGACCCGGCAGCAGCTGATCAGCATCGCCGATTTCGCTGTAGGGCGTTGCCAGTGCACTTTGCCCGATGAGAAGCAGGGCCGCGCCGCCCAGTGCTTTGAATAATTTCATTTTCTTCACCTTAAAATGTCCCCAAAATATTTAGGTTTTATAATCTCGGAAATCTAGTAGCAGGAATTGTGCCAATATTGAAAAAGATAATATTATCAGAGGGTTATTATTTTACAGGCACTCATCGTGACGATCATTGTAAAGTCCACCGACACATTTCAAGGGGTTACTGCAGCTCGCCGGAGCCCTCGACCAGTGTGAATTCCTGACGCGGGGCAATACCGGTCCAGTGCTCGCGCCGGCCTGACGGCCAGATTACCTGTACCCGTTCGATCGCTGTCGCTCCGCCCAACCCGAAATGCACGCGACGGTCATTGGCGCTCAAATAGCTGCCGTCGGTGGCAACATGGCGCCACAGGGTGGCCCCGCCCGACATAGAAATTGCGACCCTCGCGCCGGCTGCATCTCGGTTCGAGTCGGTACCAATCAGGACCAGGCGCAGCCAGGCGCTATCCGTGTTGCGGTTGAGCAGCAACTCAGCAGGGCCGTTGTTATTGGCCACCACAATATCGGTATCGCCGTCATTATCAACATCACCAAAGGCGGTACCACGGCTCACCTGGATGCCGGCATCGCTTTTGGCAAAGCCCGTAATCTCCTCGAACTGTCCGTTGCTTAAGTTTCGAAAAAACTGGTTTCGTTGGGCGTAGGCGGCCTGGTCAGTGACGCCGCCCGGGCTGTCCGCTGCCACGGTGCCGTTGGCTACGAACAGATCCGGCCAGCCGTCGTTGTCCTGGTCGATCCAGCCGGTACCGAAGCCGGTGAACCCTAAGCTGGCAGTGCCCAGGTTGGCCGCAGCGGTAACATCCTGGAATAAGCCACCGCCGCGGTTGCGGTACAGCGTGTTGGTCTGGCCGGTGAAATGCGACAGGAACAGGTCGTCGCTGCCGTCGCCGTCATAGTCGCCCAGCGCGATGCCCATGCCGGCCTCGGCCATGCCGTCGATGTTCAGCGCCACGCCGCTTGCAAGCGCGCGTTCTGCAAAGCTGCCATCACCGTTATTAATCCACAGGCTGTTGGCGCGGCCATCGTTTGCGATGAACAGGTCCTGCAGGCCATCGTCGGTGAAATCCGCGGCGACTACGCCCAGTCCATGCGCATGTGCGGCATGTATGCCTGATGCGGCACTGACATCGGTAAAGCGCCAGTCGCCGTCGTTGCGATACAGCCGGTCGCGCACCGGCCGGTACATTTCGGGGGCGCAGTAATCGCGCCGGCCGGAAGCGCCAAAGCAGGGCTTGTCGTCCAGAGCCGCGTAGCCGGTCACATACAGGTCCAGGTCACCGTCGGCGTCCATGTCGAAAAAAGAGGCACTGGCCGAAAACGGTGTCGGGATGTTGTTCCACGGCCCTGCTACTAACGCGAAATTCCCGTCAGCGTTGTTGCGAAACAGCCGGTCGGGACCGTAGTTGGTTACGAACAGATCCAGGTTACCGTCATTGTCGACATCGCCAACCGCTACGCCCATGCCGTAACCGGTATCCGCCACGCCTGCCGTGGCGCTGACATCAGTGAAGCGCAGCGTACCGGTCGGGACAAGTTCATTGCGGAACAGCTGATTCCAAGGGCTGCCGGGCGATGCGACGTCGATGGCGCCCCCCTGGATAAAATAGACGTCCAGGTCACCGTCGTTGTCGTAGTCGATCAGTGCTACACCGGCACCCATGATCCACGGCAAATGGAAATCGTCACCGGACGCACCGCTGACGTGATTGAAAACCAGCCCGGTGGATTTGGCCGCGTCGACAAAAAGCGGTTGCAGCTTGTCGCCGCCGCGTGTGCAGGCGCCAAGCGCGGCAACACACGCAAGGCAAGCGAGCGCTGTCCGGGCGCCATCAACCGTCATCGGTCGCCTGCAATGCCTCAATTTCTTTTTCAATGACATCTTTTATAGCCGTTGAGCCATACCGGGCAGCCACCTGCCGGGCCCGTTGAAGCGTCTCGAGTGCTTTGCCGGGTTGCTTGTCCAGCTGATAAGCGCTGGCCAGTTCGTGCAGGTAAACCGCACTGCGTCGTGTATGGCTGGCAGTGACCGATCGTTCCAGGTGAACAATGCCCTGGCGGAGCTGGCCGTCCGACACCAGCTGGCGGCCCAGCAGGTAATTGCCCAGAGGATGGTTCGCATCCAGTTCCAGCCCGCGACGCAGGAAGGGCACCGAGTCGCCGCCGTTGCCTTGTTCGCCGAGGGCAAAGCCCAGCCGCACCAGTGCCTCAACGTTGGTCGGGTCGGCATCAATGGCCAGGCGGTACGCGGCCACTGCCTCGTCCAGCCGTCTCTGCTGGAACAGCATGGTGGCGTAGTTCATATGGGCATCGAACAGGTTGGAGTCGATCTCGGTTGCCGCGCGGTAGTGCTTTTCGGCCAGCCCGGGTTGCTGCAGCACGCTGTAGATGCCGACCAGGTTGGCGTGCACGGTGCTGTTCGACGGGTTGAGCTCGAGTGCCTTGTTGAACCGGGCTGCAGCCTCGCTGACCTTGCCGGCATCGAACAGGCGTTTGCCTTCGCGAATGTAGCGTTCGTCAGAAATCTTCAGGCTTGAAATCGTGCGTAGCAGGGGATCGGAAATCCCGATGCGCACCGACTTGTAGCGCTGTTGCAGCTGCAGGTGTTGCTCGGCTTTCTCGCTGTCGCCGCGGCTGATATAGGCATTGGCCAGCGCGTAGTGCACCAGGCCGCTGTCGCCACCATCGGCAAGCGTTCGTTCGAACTGCTCGATGGCCGCATCGGTATCGCCGGCCGCCTGCAGCAGTTTGCCGAGACCATAACGGGCATCGCCACGTGCCGGATCAGTTGCCAGCGCGCGCTCGTATTGCTTGCGTGCCTGATCAGCACGGCCCACGGCATCGAGCGACTGCGCCAGCACGATGTTGATGCCGCTAAGCTCCGGTTCCAGGTCGGCTGCAGCCCGCAGCGGCTGTAGCGATTCGTCATGGCGGTTCACTTTGGCCAGCGCATAGCCGAAGTAGAACTGCCAGCGGTAGTCGTCTCGGTCGATTGTTGCCGCGCGCTGCAGGTAGCCCAGGGCGGTGTCGTATTCTTCATAGGCCAGCAGCGTGACACCCAGCCTGCCGTTGGCGGCAGCGTTGCGCGGGCTGTCCTGAACTTCTTTTACCGCCTGTTCGATCTGCTGCTGCACCGGCGGCAACATGCCGGTCGTATTGATCTCCGGGATTGGCGGCAGCGCCGGCCCGGTTCCGGAGCAGCCTGCCAGCAGAGCGGTCAGCCACAGGGCGGGAAAGAGCTTCAGTTTCAAGTCATGGCACATCGAATTATTGTGCCCGCACTGCCAGGGGTCGGCCAGCACACCGCCTCAGGCTGAGGTTGGGGACAGTACATGTATGGACATACATGTACTGTCCCCCGAATTTACGTCGAACTGGTCAGGTAAGCCATGTGATTGGCGTGGCGCTCGGCGTCGGGGTCCGCGCAGAAGTCGATGCCCCGGATACGCTCGATGTAGCCGCCATCGAAACCGTGGTACTCGCAGCCCTGCAGGACGTACCGCAGGTACCACTCGTAAGGTTTGAGCGTATCGTCGATATGACTTTCCTGCGCACGGTAGGTTAGGCATTTGCCATAGCCGGGCGCTTCGAGGTGGTAATGCTGGTAAC
>JABDJB010000103.1 GCA_013003425.1 Gammaproteobacteria bacterium
CGGCTGCGGCATGATGAATGCCGGGTCATCCGGATCCTCGCCCACCAGCACCAGCCGCGGCACGCCTTCGGCCTCGACCAGCGCCGGCGGTGCCTGGGTCGGAACAATCCATGCCTGCCACGCCAGATAGACCAGGTTAAGCGTCAGCAGCGCCAGAAACAGTGCTTTCACTCACTCACCGTCGTCTTCGTCTTCGACCAGCAGCGCCAGGCCGCGCAGCACCAGTTCACGCAGAACGTGCACATCGGCGCCCAGCAGTGGCGCAATGTCCGCGGCTGCCCCACCGGTGAGGAAAACCCCGGGCGGCTCGCCGGAAATTCGCTCGAGCTCGTCAGCCGCGTACTCGATAAGAGCCACCGCCGCAAAGGTTGAACCGGCCGTCACCGCCGCTGCCGTGTCGCTGGCAAAAAGAGCAACATCGCCACCATCTTCCACGGCCTTGCGGGCAACCTCGGCGGTGTCTTCGAGTACTGCATCCTGCATCAGGTGAATACCGGGACAAATCAGGCCACCGACATGGGTGCCGTCCTCAAGCAGCCCGTCGATGGTCAGGGCGGTACCCGCATCGGCCACCAGCACCGGACCGTCGAGCACATCGTGCGCGGCAATCATTGCCAGCCAGCGGTCGACACCGAGCCGTTCCGGATGCTCGTAGGCAACCGCGACATCGTATTCGTCAGGTTCGACCTCGACAAAGTACGGCTCGACATCGAATTCATCGGCCAGGGCCTCACCAAGTTCTGCCGAGAACTCATCGTCGGCGACGCTGGCAATCCAGATTCCTTCGGCGTTGCGATCGCAGTCGATGATTGCGTCGACAATATTTTCCAGATCGCTGTCGACATGCTCATATTCACCAAACCCGAGCAGCGCACCGTCGTGCCACGCCCACTTTACGTTGGTATTACCTATATCGAGCAAAAGATTCATGTTTCCCGCACCCTGACGTCGCCGGCGACAAGATGGTGCGTCATATTTCCGCTCCGCACCACCAGCGCTCCTGACTCGTTTATGCCACCGGCCACACCGGTTATGGTATCAGCGCCGGACACGCTCACTGCACTGCCGTTGAGCACATCGGCATCATTCCACTGTTCGCGGAATGGCGCAAAACCGTCGCTCGCAAATTGCGTCAGCGCGGCTCTTGTATGGCTCACCAGCGCAGCCGTCAGCTCGTTGCGCCGCAGACACAGTGCCGGATCAATGGCATGCAGATCGGTCGCTTCAATTCCGCCATCGCCGGCAATGACCTCGGCTGCCGCTCCCGGCAGGCGCACGTTGATACCGATTCCGGTTACCACGTGCAGTCCGGCCGCTGTGGTGGAAGCTTCGAGCAACACACCGCCCAGCTTTGCGCCCCGCCAGACTATATCGTTGGGCCACTTCAGCCCGACGCCGGTTACCGCCAGCTCACGCAACGCCCGCAGTGTCGCCACGCCGGTGACCAGGCTCAGCGCTGCGGGCATGTCGGGGGGCGGTTCGAGCTGTTGTGCCAGCGACAGACAAACTCCGCTGGCATAAGGTGATACCCATTTACGCTGCAGTCGACCACGGCCGCCATACTGAAACTCGGCGGCGAGTACGCTGGTTGTTCCGACCGGAGGCGGCGGACGCTGCGCCAGCCGCGTGTTGGTCGAATCAACTACGGCGGCAACATCAAGCTCGACACCCGGCGGCAGCAGAGTGGCAATCGCGGCCTGATCGAGCAGGTCCAGCGGGTATGCCAGGCGGCACCGATCTTCCATTACTTCCGCGTCGAGACCCAGGGCTTCCAGCTGGCGACACGTCTCTTTCATGTCGTCGACCCGGTGCCATGCGCCATCGGCCAGGCGCGCAATCAGGGTTACAACCTGCATCAGGCTTTGCGGCGCCAGAACATCGCGCCGGCCATACGGTTCTCGGTACCGCTGCGCATGTTGGCGATGTTGGAGCGGTGCGCGTACACCACCAGCGCGGCGATGGCGGCACCATAGAAAAGCAGCGGCAGATCAGGGCCGGCTGGCTGATAGAGCAACACAAACAGCGGCATCGTGACCGCCGCACACATTGTTGCGAAGCCGACAAAGCCGGTGCCGGTCAGCACGACCAGC
This sequence comes from Gammaproteobacteria bacterium, assembly GCA_013003425.1. NCBI lineage: Bacteria > Pseudomonadati > Pseudomonadota > Gammaproteobacteria > Gammaproteobacteria bacterium. The sequence goes on from JABDJB010000103.1 coordinate 2,091, forward strand.
CACACCATTGCCACTGGCAACACTGCCAGCGGCCACAAGCCCAGCAATGCGCCGACGGCTGTGGCGCCACCCTTTCCACCACGAAAATCAAACCAGAAAGGCGCAATGTGCCCGACCACAGCAGCGACACCACAGGCCGCTGCCGTCCAGCCCGGCTGTAACAACGGCATGGCAAACACATCCATCGGCGCTACCAGCAAAACGGCGGCGACGCCCTTGCCCACGTCGATCAGCATAACAAGCAAGGCAAAAAGGAATCCGTGCGTACGCAATGCATTGGTGGCCCCGGCATTGCCGCTGCCTTCCGTGCGTATATCAAAACCACGCAGCCAGCCCAGCAACAATGAGCCGTTTACCGAGCCGAGCAGGTAGCTCAAAAGCAGTTTTGTACCGAATTCCAGCATTTGCCTGACAACAGTAAATCAGTCGGCGATTTTATCAGACGCCGTCGGGTTATCCGTGCGTTGTGAGCCCAGCCAGATGGCAAACAAGGCAATGACCAGGCCGGCTGCTTCGTGCGCGGCAACCGGTCGGTGGAAAAACAGGATATCCCACACAAATGACAACGTTGGCTGCAGCAACAGCAGCAGCCCGGCCCGCGATGCGGGAATATGCGGCAAACCGCTGGATATCAGCACCCAGGCGATTACCTGCGAGCCAATCGCGTAGGTGGTCAGCCAGGCGGCGTCCGTGGCCTGCTCGACCACCAGTGTTTCGCCGGCGTAAAAAGATGCCGCGCCGAGGAATACCGCCGTGGTCAGCGAGACCAGCGCGAGGTCACCGGCAGCGGTGCGATCGACCGCCCGCGCCCGCGCTTCGCGCAGGCAAAGCAGGTACCCGGCGTAGAACACCGCTGTCGCCAGCCCCAGCCACACGCCGGCGCGCTTTTCCGGCGACAGTATCGACCAATCCAGACCAACCAGCAGTGTCAGCCCCAGCAGCGCCAGCGGCACGGCCACGAACAGGCGCCAGCCGGCGCGCTCACGATAGACCAGGATCCCGACTGCGGTCAGGATAAATACCTGGAATGCAGCCAGCAGAGTAGCCAGCCCCGGACCGATCCACTCGATGCTCTGGTGCCACACCCACAGATCGCCCATGTAAAACAGCGCGGCGGCGACTATCAGCCCCATTGCGCCGCCTTTCAGCAGTATCCCGCCACGCAGCCGGACAAACAGCATGAGGATGACGCCGGCAATAAACACGCGGTAGAAGCCAATCGCCGTCGGCCCCATGCTGACAAGCTTCACGAACACCGCCGAGAAGCTGATCATGACGGCGCCGATGAGGACGCGGATCGTGGCCTGGCGTTGGGTCAGGGGGCTAACCCGTCGTACACGGCGCCAATTGTAATGTCGCCGCGATCCTGCATTGAACGCACCCGCTCACGCTGCCTGGCCAGGTCGGCGCGGATAACATCGAACAGCTGAACAAACCCGGGATGCTGGCGCAGCTCGTCAAAGTGTGGATTGTATTTTTCCTGGTACCACCATTCGTCGCGCCAGCCGGCGACGATAGCCTGGCGGATAGCAGCCAGAGCCTCATCTGTCCGGCCCTGCAGCGCATGGATTTCGGCATCAAGCACACCGACGCCTTCCCAGGCGCGCGCCTGGCGCGGTACACCCGACAGTACCTGCATGGCAGCATCGAGCAGGACTGCCGCGGACTCGGTCCTGCCCTGCTGCTGCAGCAGGTGAGCGAAACCAACCGCCGCTGCGTAATTGCGCAGGTCAACCTGCGGTGCTTTTTCACCAAGCTGCGGGAAAGCAGCCAGGTAACGTCTGCGGGCTTTTCTCTGGCTGCCGTTGCGCAGTTCAATATCACGCAACTTGTTTACAGCACGGGCGAAACTGGCATCGATTTCGTGCAACCGGTCGAGATAACGCGCGGCATCGCGTGGCTCATCACGGTACAGGTGCAGCAACGCCATCGCGTAATTCGCCTCACCGGAGCCGGCGCCAAGCTCGATGCTGCGTTGAGCCCATTCTGCCGCCAGGTCCGGCTCACCCAGATGAAGGAATATAAATGACGGCAAGGCATAGGCTTTGGGCTTGCCGGGATCGAGCTCCTTGTAACGCTCGATTGCAGCCAGGGCCGAATCGCAGCGGCCACGGACGAAATACTCGTAAGCTGCCAGCTCCGCATGCGCCTCGGCGAAGCCCGGATCAATTTCCAGGGCCCGGTTGAAACGATCGACTGCTGCGTCGATATCGCCTTTTTTCTGGTACACGCGGCCCAGGCTGTTCTGGATTATTGGTGACAACGGATCGAGCGTGACCGCCTGGTGCAGGTGTGACTCAGCCTGTTCCAGCCGCCCGTTGCGGCTCAGCCACCAGCCGTACCACTGGTGACCACGCGCGTAGTTGGGGTTGAGGCTGATGCCCTTGCGATAGGCGCGTTCGGCATCGTCACCACGGCTCATCAGGGCCAGCGAGATATAGGCCTCACCGAGATCGGGATCGAGTTGCAGCGCCCTGTCGATGGCGTTGCGCGCCTTCAGTGCACCTTCGAGTCGTGGATAACCGCTGTAATACATCTGCAGCTGATAAGAATCGGCCAGGCTGGCCCAGGCCGGGGCGAACTCGCTGTCGTAGTCGAGCGCCGTGCGGAACCGTCGCTCGGATTCGGCCAGCCCCGCCGTGGTGCGCCCCTCCATGCGCTGCCGGCCAATCAGGTATTCCTGGTAGGCATCGAGGCTTTGCGTCGGTGCCTGCTGCAACCGCTGCTGCTCCCTCGGCGTTAACGTTGCTTCGAGCTCACGCGCAATCGACGTCGCAATTTCGGTCTGGATCTCGAACAGGTTCTCGGCCGTGAGGGTGCGGTCATAAATGTTGGCCCACACGTGTTCATCAGTGGCTGCATCGATCAGCTGCACGTTTATCCGAACCTTGTCACCCGATCGCTGCACGCCACCTTCCATGATTGCCGCAACGCCCAGCTCACGGGCAATTTCCGGGATCGATTTTTTCGTTCCCTTGTAACGCATGACCGAGGTGCGCGAAATCACCTTGAGTGATTCGAAGCGTGACAGGTAGGTCAGCAGATCATCGTGCATTCCGTCAGTGAAAAAAACATCGGACTCGAGCGCACTGCGATTATCGAACGGCAGCACTGCAACCGCGTTTTCCAGCGGCGTTTGTGTAACGTCGCGGGACAGTTGGGTCATCTCACCCGGCCGGCCGGTGCCGTCGAGATAGCGGCTGGCCAGCAGGTAGAGCAGCGCCAGCGACAGCAGGCCGATGATGGCAAAGTCGATTTTGCGGCTGACAGCTTTTGCGGTTGCCGCATCCCGCACCACGTCACTTTCGCGCCGTACGCCCTCGGACGTGAATTCGTAGGCCCACGACAGGAACAGCGCAATCGGAAAACCAATTGCCAGCACCAGGAGCATGAACCGCCCAACCCATTCCGGAGCGCCGATGAGCGGCAGCACGATATCGACCACCTGCAGGATCAGCCATGACAGCAGCACGTATCCGGCGGCGACGCGGAATACATTGCGCTGGCGCAGTTCCTCAAAAAAGGTCATTACTGAACTTTAGATGTATTCGGCCGACGGGGCCAGATAACTCAGGGCTGGTATGCCACAACGGCTGCGGTTACCGCCTGCCCTTCGCGCATGCCACCAACGATCACATATTGCCCCTGATGTGCCAGCAGCCCGCGATGATCCATCGTTGCCACTGACAAGGACGGCTTTTTTTGCCAGCGTCCGGTATCGGTGAGCCAGGCAAATACGCGTGATGAGGGCGATGACGGCCTGCCGTCGTAGCCGATGCCGTTGTAGTTGTACGGGTTATCGCTGCCACCGGCGAACAGAATGGCCGGCTCGCCGTCGAGTTGTGTCCCGGTGGCAGCCATCCGATACAGGGCCGGCCCGGGATGATGCGGCATGACCACCCAGTCGATCCGACGCGGGTCGCCGGCGCGAACACGGCCAGACAGGCAACGCTTCGCCGCCCGGAACCTGCGCTGTTTCCGCGTGGTTTCAATTCGCACACCGTCGCAGACAACGATCTGGTCATCGACGATGCCGCCCGCATGTCCAAATACCGGTGCGCCGGGCCATGGCGTCGCCTGGTGCCACTGACCGGTTTCGGTGTCGTAAAGCTGCACCAGGTTGACGTTGCCGGAGTCGTGCCAGCCACTGACCAGGTAAATGTAGCGACCGGCGTAAGCCAGGGCGACGGTATCGTCGACCGGAACCGGCATCGGTGCGAGCTCGACATAGCTGTCCTGCCGCACGTCCAGTGCATGCACCAGCGGAACGGAAACTTCGCTGTGATCTTCCGCCACCGTGTAACCGCCAAAGATGTAAACCAGGCCGCCGAGCCCAACTGCTGCTCCCGCCAGTCGCCCGGCACCGCCAGGCACATCGGGTAATCTGCGCCACTTTGCCGCCGCGGGCGGCAGGTGCCAGGCGGTGCTGGTGGTATCGCGCCAGGTCCTGCCTTCCAGTAGCCCCATCAGGCTCACCATGTGGAAACCGTCATCCAGGACGACGCCGGCAACGGCATTGTTGCTCACTGCCACCGGCAACCCCGGCACCGGAGCGGCGGCCGTCGGCAACGCGACGGCAAGCAACAACGCCAGGCAGGACTGCCTCAATGCGTTTTACCTTGCATCCACAGTCGCCGTATCTCCACCGAAGCACTACCGGCATCGCTGTCGATAGCGACACGAACCGCCGCAGGTGGCGCCGGATCGAGCTCCGCGGTGAAACGCAGCAGTTCATCACGCCGGAATACATCGATACGCACCAGGTCACGCGGGCGATAACGCGACAACAGCTGCTGATAGTTGTCAGGTGTAACGCGCACACCCTCAAGCGCCAGCAGCTCGTCACCACTGGCAAGCCCCGCACGATGCGCCGGCCCGTGCTGAAACACGGTCGTTACCATCAATTTGCCATTGTCATTGGCAAAACCGATATGCAACGCAGGCACATTGCCGGTCGGCGGCTTGACCGGCGGCCGGTTCTGGCCGTCCGGTAACGGCAACATGGTAAACGTCACGCCCAGCCTGGCAAGCAGCTCATCGAGCGGCGGGTCGGTGACACCATATATAACGCTGTCGAAGTAGTCGCCCAAATCAGTGCCGCAAACCTCGGTGCACAACTGCTCGAACCGGCCCTCGGGCAGCGGCGTATCGGTCAGCCCGTACTGCTGCCAGACCGCGCGCATGACATCATCGAGGCTGCAGGCATCAGCCGTACGTTCCCTTATGGTCAGGTCCAGACCCAGCGCTGCCAGCGCTCCCTTGGTGTAATAACTGACCTGGGTATTGGGCGCGTTGTGATCGCGCTTGTAGAACTTCACCCAGGCGTCGAAGCTGGCATCAGCCAGGCTCTGCGTGAAGCGGCCACGGCCGGACCACACGCGCGTTGCCATGTTGCTGACCAGGTCAAGATAGGAATCGGAACTGATTACGCCGGCCCGCAACAGGCTGAGGTCATCGTAGTACGAAGTAATGCCTTCAAAAATCCACAGCTGTCGCGTGTACGCCTCGCGCGACAGGTCGGACTCGGCAACCGGCGCCGGGCGAATGCGCCGCACGTTCCACAGGTGGAAATACTCGTGACTGGCCAGCCCGAGAAAACCGCGATAGGCATCAGTCACCTCGTCGCTACCGTAGGCCGGCAGGTCGCCGCGACTCGCCATCATGGCGCAGGACCAGCGGTGTTCCAGGCCGCCATAGCCACTGCCGAGCACGGTTAACAGGAATACATAGCGGTCGATGGGTGCCGGCAGGCCAAACAGCTCCATCTGGTACTCGCAGACTGCTTTCAGGTCGCGCGCAACCCGTGCCAGGTCGCTGTGGTGACGGCCGCTGACAACCAGCTGGTGCGGCACGCCGTGCGCTTCGAAGTACTGGGTCTCGAATTCGCCTGTTTCCACGGGGTGGTCAATCAGTTCGTCATAATCGGCAGCTTCGTACAACCCGAAACCATGCGGCTCTGCATCGAGGCGCCGCATCGACGTGGCAAGGCGCCATCCGGAAAAGCGATCATGCCCGTGACGCTCCATATGCACGGTGCAACGCTGGTTTTCCTGTCCGTGTACACGCAGGAAAATACACGGCCCGTTAAAAAACCCTCGGGTGCTGTCGAGATGGGCACCACGGACTGACAGGTCTTTTGCATACACCCGGTAATGAACCACCAGTGGCCCTTTGCACGGCGCGCACTGCCAACTGGACTTGTCCGCCTTGCTTACACCCGTCTCATCGCCGCCACAGCTCGCTTCCAGCTCGATGACGTGACCGGCAAAGTCGCGCACCAGGTAACTTCCCGGTGTCCACGCCGGCAGCGAGAGTCGCTGCCCGTCCGCATCAGGTTCGGCAATGTGGCAGTGGACTTCGAAGATATGTCCGCCCGGGTCTGCCGGGACAATCTGGTAGTGGATCTTTGCCTGCACAGCCACGCATCTCCTTGCATCACCTCACGGCTGCATAACCTAGCATTTCACGCAGGCGGCGTAGAGATCGCCAACGCTCTGATCAGTAACTATTAAGCTTGCGCCGCGGCAGAGCTTGTGGAAAACGCCGCTGAATCGCCCGGCCGATCCGCTGCGCCACCAGCCCGAAACCACGGTCGGACGGGTGCATTTCGTCCTTCCAGTGGGAGGAATGCAGCGTGCCGCGCGTGTCCACTACGGTAAACCGCCGACTCTCCATGCGCAGGTCATAAAGCATATCGTGAAATTCGGCCAGTACGTGACGGACGATTGCGCGCTGATCTGACTTGCTGGTAAAGCCTTTCTTGCGGAACACAGCGGTGATTGGCGGCTTGCTGACCGGCTTGCCGAGAATGCGAATCGGTTCACCGTTGACCGTGGGAAAGTCATAGGCGTGAGTAAAAACATGGCAGCGCGGATTGTGCCGGTCGCGCATCTGCAACAGGCTGCTGTAGGCGTCGCGGATTTCCTCCAGCACTTCCTCCACAACGTCGTCGCGGATGCATTTACGCCATCCTGTGCCGCGGCACTTTTTTGTCAGCATGCGTGGCATGGCGTCGACTATGTCGTTGCCACCGGCGCTGAACAACAGGATGCGGAAGCCAAATTTGTGCTGCAACGCGTAACGCAGCCTGCGTTTCTGGTCGCCAGCCATAATCTCGGCCACGGTGTCACCATTGTGCGCCATCAGCAGCATGGCCATGCGGGCATCGAAGGTGCGCTGCAGGTGGCCAATAATATTGCGCCGCCACAGCAGGGCCGGGAAAGCGAACCAGGAGTCTCCCTCGGTTATTGTCGGAATCCAGTCGGGATTGTCGGACAGCTGGCGCGCTACGCGGCGATAGGGTCTTTCGACTAGACGCTCGTAGCGCCGGCTGGTTCTGCTCACTACCGTTACCAGCGATGATAAGCCGGGTGGCCCGGCTTCACGGCGACAAATGTTCCGCGGCAGGTGGCACACACCTTGCCGCCGGCGACAAGTTCACCCTCGATGGTGGCGCGATCAGCATCGATACTGGCAACCGTTGCGCGCAAGCTCACCGGAGCATCCGTGGGTGCAGGCCGCTTCAGCGTGATCGTGTAGTCAGCCGTTACCGTACACGGCGGGCGATCAGCCGCCGCCTGGCGCATCAGGTGCCAGGCCGCAGTCCAGTTGCAGTGACAATCGAGCAACGTGCCGATAATGCCGCCACACAGAACACCGGGGAACGCCTCGTGATGCCGCTGCGGCTGCCATTCGGCAACAACAGCGTCACCGTCGGGAATACTGCGCACACGCAGCCCCTGCTCGTTGGCCGGACCGCAGCCGAAGCATGCATTGTGCGGCGCATATTGCTCCTGCAGGCACTGGCCACTCATTGCATATTCTCCTTTGGCAGAAAAATCTCGGCCAGCATGCAGCGCACGCTGCCACCGCCATAGTCCTCCAGCATTTCGATCGGTGACGAGACTAAATTTGCGTGCCGCTCCAGCGCTGCCACCTGGTCCGGAGCAAGGCTGTCGCGGGCGCGCTGTGACATGGCAATCACCAGGGTTTCGGCAGCGCGCAGCTCCAGCATGTTGCCTGCGAACTGTTCCATCTGTGTGTAGGTGATTTCAATCAGCTCGTGCCCGGTTTGCTCCAGCGAAACAACCAGCGTGTCGCGCTCGCCCGGATCACAAATACTTTCCAGGCAAACGACAGCGAAGGCCGTTCCCAGCGTCATCATCACGTTGGTGTGATATATCGCCAGCCCGTTGCGATCAACAGCGTCAAACAGGACCGGCCGGCAGTCAAACCGGTCGCAGAATTCCGCCAGTACGTCAGCATCGGTCCGCTGTGAGCGGCACGCATAGACAACGCTGTTGACCCGGTCGAGGATCATGCTGCCGGTGCCTTCGAGTATCTTGCCGGTGAGCTCGTAGGGCGAGAAATCGACGATAGTCCTGACAACGAATCCGTGCTCGGTAGCCAGACGATGGACCAGGTCGGGGCGCCGCTCGGTGCGGCGGTTTTCTGCCAGCATCGGGTACAGCACCACGCTGCCGTCGGCATGGGTGGTTATCCAGTTATTCGGGAATACCGCATCAGGCCTGACCGCATCACTGTCATCCTGGAACACACAAACCTCTACGCCGGCAGCTGCCAGCTTTGCAGCCAGCCCATCAAATTCACGCTGTGCGGCGGCAAGCAGCTGCGAAGCATCCGGCGCATCACTTTTCTGGAAAGCGTTGGTTTCGGCCGTTAACGGGTTGGCGTTAAACGCTGCAGGGCGAATCATCATGACCGTGGCCGCGCTTTGCGTGTTAGCTGTTTGCTCGGGCACTGACGACCTCGCCTGGTTATCCAACCTCATGGAGACGGCACTCGGCGGCATTTTAGCCGGCTGTGCGGGCGCACCCGCACCGGCCCGGAAACAGCGCGACTGAGCCACTGCTGCCCTGCTGCCAGATCCTTCATCCGGCGTAGTTTATCACCCGGCTTGCCACTGGCAGCCGGGCTTCCCTACACTGGTAACAAGCGTGCATGGAGTCACCGCTATGAACGAAAAATCGCTGTTTACCCGCATCATCGATCGCGAGATTCCGGCCGAGATCGTACACGAGGACGATCACTGCATTGCGATCAATGACATCAGCCCGCAGGCGCCATTGCATGTGCTGGTGATTCCAAAAAAGCCGATCGCAAGACTGAGTGATGGCGGTGCTGCCGAGGCTGAGTTATTTGGCCATCTCATGCTCACCGGCGCAGCAATTGCGCGTGACGCCGGCCACGAAGATTTTCGACTGGTGGTCAACAATGGCGCCGGCGCCGGTCAGTCAGTCTTTCACCTGCACGTGCACGTGCTGGCCGGACGGGGTTTGAGCTGGCCACCCGGCTGAGCCGAAGCTTTCCGGTTCGCGGCATATTTCATTCAGTGTCTGCGGATTTGGCTGTGGCCTTTTGCTCCTCACGCCGGCGGGCACTTTCCCGGGCTTTTTCGTAACGCTCGGCGTACTGCGCCTTGATGCGTTTGCCTTTCCGCGCCAGGAATGGCCGCAGGAAGTCCGCCAACCGAGGGAAAATATAGCCTGCCGTTGCCAGCTTGCCGGTCGTGGCCGGTATGGTTCGTTCCAGCCGACCGTCTGTGGCGCATTCAAGAATCAGCCGTGCAACCTGGTTAGCGCTGCTGATCGGCTGTGAAAAAAAGTAGTCCGGCACCTTGTCGAGATGCTCCATGATAAAACCCGTGTCGATCGGACCGGGCGATACGCAGGACACGCTGATACCGTCTTCAGCCAGCTCGGCCGCCAGCGCACGGCTGAAAGCACGCAGGCCAAACTTGGTCGCTGAATAGGCCGCTTCATCCGGTACCGGTATCTTGCCGGCTATCGACGCGACATTGATGATGTTGCCACCGCCGGCGCGCTTGAGGTAAGGGATAACCTGGCGCGATAAGACTATCGGCGCGCGCAGGTTTACATCGACGATCTGTCCGAGCTGGCGCGGCTCTATGGTCTCGAGCGGACCACGGTAATTACAGCCGGCATTGTTGACCAGGATGTTGATCGCGCCGAAGTGCCGCTGCGCCCGGTGCAGCATTTCATTGCACGCCTGCTCATCGGCAACGTCCATGGGCACGGCGACCGCATCTGTGCCGAATTCGTAGGCTATCGCCTCAACGGCCTCCTGCCCTCGCGCCACCAGCACCAGCCTGGCCCCTTCCGCCGCAAATTGTCTGGCAGCAGACGCACCAACACCGGCAGAAGCGCCGGTGATGATGACGACCTTGTCCTGGAAGCTACCCGCCATGCGGATAGTGTAGTCGAAGTCAGGTTATTTTCTGCAGGCTGTAGCCACGGCGGTAGACAGAAATCAGGCGCCAGCCGCTGCCGCCGTCGAGCTGCAGCTTCTTGCGCAGCCGGCTGATATGCGTATCTACCGTGCGACTAAGCAACAGCCGGTCATTACCCCAGATCGACTCGAGGATGTGATTGCGTGAAACCAGCTGATCGCGGCGCTGGAAAAGAAACAGCGCCATTTCATATTCGCGGGCGGTCAGCCTGACCGGGTCGCCATTGACGCTGATGGTGCGGCTAATCGTATCGATCTCGAACGGGTCGATATCCAGCAGATTGCGCTGCTCAGCGCGCCGCCCCAGCGCACGAATCCGGGCGAGAAACTCGCGGTGACGTAACGGCTTGCGCACATAATCGTCTGCGCCCTTGGTCAACGCATCTACTGCGTCGTTCTCGGTATCCTTGACGGTAACCACCATTACTGACGGTCCGCCCTGCGTTATCGCGCGATACCGATCGATCAGCTCGAGTCCGTCCAGGTCGGGCAGCATCCAGTCGAGGATGAGCAGATCGTAGCTTTCCTTGGCAACCGACTTCAGGAATCCGTTTGCATCGGCATAGGTACGCGCAGGAAAACCTGCCTCCCCGAGCCATGACTCGATCAGATGAGCCTGCTGCGGATCATCCTCTACTAAAGCAATTCTCATGTTTGTAGCCACTTTTTCGACCAACCTGTTTTATTTATTTATGCCTGGTACGTATCGTTCACGTACTCGCGATCAGTGGGACTTGTTTGCCCAGAACTGATTATCAATACCCGGGCTGCGCAGTACAGCAAACGTAATTCTTGTTTGCAGATTTTGACCGGACTGCACAAGTGCAAAATTTAACTACATGACACAATCGTCATGACAGTGGTCGCCAGGGCCTTACAGGCGTGTCTTTACTGGATTCGGGCAGTGAACAGCAGCGCCAGGACACGATCTGCCGGAATATCGAGCTGACCATTACTGCTGTTGGCATTGTCACCCAGGTCGATCGTGGAAGATGCCGTGTTGTAGCTTCCATTATCAGCGTCAATGGGTGCCGTGACCGCATCACCGTCGCCGAGCGCAGTGCCGCTGCTGTTGACCTGGGCAAAAATCGCGCCTTCATTGCAGGCGCCGCCCGGGCAAACGACGCTCGATACCAATGATGTATCGACCTTCATTGACCCGGGCTCATAGATAAACAGAGGGTCGAGCGCGTCTTGCAGCGCTGTGTCACTCATCGCACCAGCGGGGTTATCGACGTACAGCAGGAACCTGAACGGCAGGCCTACGGGCAACATACTCAGGTCAGCAATTGGTGATCCGTCGAGCTGAAATGCGCGCTTGATGATCAGGCGCTGTTCAAACACTACAGCGTTGGCGGCGAACTCAGATGTGTTACTGGCCGCGTCCGTCGCGGTCGCAGTAATCTGATCACTATCCGTAATGCCAGTGACCGCAATCGTACCGGAGAAGTTTCCAGATCCGTCAGTCGTCAGGAAATCCAGGTAGCGCTCCCCCTCGCCAAAGTTGTCAGTTGCATCCGTATCGGACGCGAAAAACTCGACCCGGGCGCCGGCAAAAAGAGGCTGCCCCGGCGCATTGCCAACGTAACCCGCCAGTGTGAGATTGGACCCTGCCAGGATCGCCGATGTGACCACTGGCGTGTCGATGTCGAAGTTTGGCAAACCGGCATTCTTGGTGCCGTTGTTCGGTGTAGGCCCATCACCATTGTTGGAGGCGACGGCGGACAGATCGATCCCGGACAACGTGTTGTCATGGATGCTGTTGGCAGTAATGATCGTCCCGGTCGGCGTGCCACCACTGGCGTACAGCAGGATGCCGTGCTTGCCATTATGGGCAATCGTGTTGGCCTCACCCGCGCCGGTACCACCTATGGTGTTGCTGCTGCTGGCAGCAATGCGGATTCCGTTCAGCGTATTCGGGATCGGCGTGCCGGCGCTGTTCACGCCAATGTAGTTTCCCCGCACGATGTTGCCTGTCGATCCGGCGTCGAGCAGGGACAACCCGTTACCGGCATTGCCCGCGATGAGATTTGCACTAATCGTGTTGTTCGGGTGACTGCGAATTGATATGCCGTTGGCACCGTTGGCCGAGGGCGCCGTACCGGTGGAGTTGGTGCCGATATAGTTGCCATCAAAAATATTGCCGCCGCCACCGGCAGCAGAATAAACACCGTTTGAGCCACAGCGGTTGATGACCCAGCCGCGCAACGTACTGTTGCCACCATTCAGGGTAAAGCCATCGCCGGCAACGTTAATTCCGTTCAGCTCCACGACCGGTACCGACCCGAATCCGGGCTGGGTAGTGGCATCAAGAATGACCGGTTTGGTGAATGCCAGTATCAGCGTCAATGGCTCGATTGTGGCGACACCGCCGCTGAACTGGCTGGCATAGCCCGTATTCATGCCGGGACGCGCCGTGCCATCGGCCAGCATGAAGATGGCACTTTCGTTATTAGCCGGCCGGCCTTCCTGGGCCAGCCCGGCATTATCCAGGGCGTTGGAATTGTCCTTGAACTGCCGCAGGCTGCCCTGCCCGGCATCGTTGGTGTTGACGATCAGGTCAAAATTAAACCCAAAATCGATGGCTGCGATATTGGCCGCCGATACCGTAACCGGCGTCAGCGACTGCACCTCGGTGCCCGCCGGCGCGTTCAGCGTCGCCAGCGTCGCCGAGCTGCCGTTAGTGCCGGCATCGACCTCAGCGGGAATCTCGCCACCGACATGGTCGGTCACCGCGATTGCGGTTCCGCCCGAGGCATCGGTGCGGAAAGTCTGCACCGGCATCTCGCTACCGGTCGCGCCGCTACGGGTAGAATCCACTGTGTCGTTGACTACACGCACCTGGTAGTTGCCGGGTGACACGGCAAAGCTGTATTGCCCGGTCGGCGCAGCAGCAGTCGTTGAAAGCAGGAAGCTGCCAGCTCCATCGTAGAGCTCCACAACTGCCCCCGGGACAGGCACCCCGCCAGCGGTCACCAGATCCCGCCCCGCGCCTCCGCCATAGTTGACGTCCTCGAACACCGTGCCACTAACCGTGAATGCAATCAGCTCGAAAGCGCCGATATCGCAGGTCGCGGTCAGATCGCCATCGCCGTCAAAGGGCCGTAATTCGCCGCGTTGGTCTGCCGCAGGGCACACGCCATCAGAGCCACTGTCGATGGCCGGGCTGCCCGCCAGCAGTGCATGCGTCGTGGTCGGCCCACCGTTATCCTGCAGCGGACCCAGCACAGGCGCCGCAGTCAGAGCAAAACCACAACTGCCATCATCGTCGAGGTTGTTCACCCCGGGACCGGCTACCGCGTCACAGTTAGCAGCGCCAGCATTGCCCGCAATAATGCTGTTGCGGAAGGTCATTGACCCACTACCGGGCACCAGGCCGGACCCTTTGGAGGTTACGGAATTCGCCGTAATCGTGACGTTTGTTGCATCAACTGATGCAGATTGCACAAAGATTCCGCCACCCTCCTTGGCCAAGTTACCGCTCAACGTAACGTTGACAAGCGTCAGTGAACCGCTGGCCACAAAGATGCCACCGCCTTTCTTGCTGAGCACGTCGCTGCCACTGACGGTTGCATCAGTCAGAGTCAGTGAATTGATTCCATGCACGCGAATACCGCCGCCTTCGGCATTCACCTGGCCGTTATCCACCGTCAACCCCGAGATAGTCGCCGTTGGCGCGCGCACCTCAAATATGCGATCAAGCTGGTTGCCATCGATGACTGTTGCCGCAGTACCGGTTCCCTGGAGGGTGACCTCGTCGGTAATATCCAGGTCGCCGTCGACAGCCAGGTCTTCGCTGGCACCGGCCCGCGTCAGCAGGTAGGTACCAGGCGGCACATTGATTGTGTCGGTGCCGCCCCAGGCATTGCTTTCCTGCACCGCGGCTCGCAGCGTGCACTGGCCGCCTGCGGTTGCGCATATACCGTCGCCAGGCATTGCATCGAGCAGATCCAGTGTGCTGTCAACATTGAATACCAGGTCGACCGGGGGTGGCGCGACATCGACATAGCTGTTGCCGATGCGAATTTCGTCGAGTAGTGACGGGTTCGTCGCGCCATTGCGTCCGCCACCAATACTGATGGTACCGAACGGCGAGCCAAGATCGAGATCGTTCTTGGCTGAACTCGGTGCGACATCAGGCGCCGGAAGACCCGCAGTCGGGTTTAGATAAAGGGTCGCCGTCTCGACACCCGCAGCGTCTATGTCAAGCCGCAGCACCAGGAAAACGGTCTGGCCGGGCATAACGCCGGGCACTGTGACGTTGAGCCCGCCACCGCCCCAGTCCTGAATCTTGAAGTTGGTTCCCGAGTAGCCGAAAAAAATCTGGTTGGTGTTGCCCGGGCCACCGCTGCCAATGACCAGCCCCATGTAACTGTTGGTTGGCGACGTCGTCTCCTGCGGTTGCAACAGCATACTGACCCAAATGGTCTCGGTGACTGCACCAAAACTGCTGCCGAGGTTGCGGCTTTGCAGAACAGGAAATCCGGCGAAAGGCGCATTGAGTTGATCGGCGCCCCCGGCAACGGTCAGGCCGCCACCGGGATGAGCCAGACCAGCGGCGACCACCTGGTTACTGCCACCGCCCTGCCAGGCAGCAGCCCAACCGGTTCCGCCGTTGTTACCGCCAAGCGCCCCGACCGGATAACTGAAGGAATCGTAGCCAAGCACTGCTGCGTGCACCGGCATACACGCCAATGCGAGCACCGCCAGCAGCAGACGCACGCGGTCGTGGCCGCGCCGCCAGGCAGCAGCAATCCTTTGCCCCGCGAGGTTTTCCATAACTCCCGAAACTAGATTCTCTCCAGCCTGGTTGCAAGGAACCTGTTGGCAGAACGTCGGTAAGCAAATGACGGTTTTTTGACGCCCGGCCGGCACCCGGGATCGCGGGCGGACTGCGTCCATTACGTATACCCGGATTGCCGCGGTGCTACTATCATTCCGGCCATGAGTGATGACAAAACCACCCTGGAAGAGCTGATCGAGGCGCTCAGCCGCGAGCGCGATGAGCTGCGCGTGCAGTTGCAGCTGGCGAAGCAGGAAATGCGTGACAAGTGGGAACCGCTGGAAGACAAGTGGGGCTCGGTTGAGTCACGAATGCGCTCACTTGGCGATGTAACCAGCGATGCCGGCAAGGAAGTCCTCGCTGCCAGCAAAGTCCTGCTCGACGAGATCGGCGACGCCTATAAGGACATCTGGAAAGAAATCCGCCGCTCGTAAGGCCCGGCACACAGGGTCTTGTTGACGCGGGCATGGCGACGCGCAGATGATACGGTCACAGCGGCTGTAGCAGACGGGTGTCAGCATGTGGGATGAAGACCCACGAAATCTCGCCGAAGCACTGAAAAACGCCGGGTCTCGCCGGGCCCTGATTGCGGCGCGCCCGGCAGACGACATCTACATCAGCCACGACGCGTTGCAGCCACTGGCAGGCCGGCTTGTGGAGGATCCCGACTATGACCGGCACGCGGCTTGTCTGTTCGAACTCGGGGCTGAAAGCGACCACCTGCTCGCCGGCTTTATCCATCGCACCGAACGCGGCCAGGCGGCCGGCGGCGTGCGTTTCTGGTCATACCCCAGGCTGGGCAGTCTCATCAATGATGGCCTGCGTCTGAGTCGCGCCATGGGGCAAAAGAACGCACTGGCCGGACTGTGGTGGGGTGGCGGCAAGGGCATCATCGCGCGCGAACCGGGCCGCGACTATGACGATGCGCGGTTACGAACCGCAATATTCCGTGACTATGGCCGCTTCATATCGGGTATCGCCGGCTGCTACGTAACTGCCGAGGACGTGGGCACGCGTCCAGCCGATATGGCAGCGATCTTCAGCACCACACGACACACCACGTGCATACCACCGGTCGTTGGCGGCAGCGGCAATCCCGGGGTGCTCACCGCCCGCGGTGTAGTGGTGGCCATGGAGGCGGCGCTGGCGCACTGCTCCGGAGACACGCTGGCAGGCAAGGTGATCGCCATGCAGGGCGCCGGTAATGTTGCCCAGAACATGATTGCGACGTTGCTCAAGCACGGTATCGGTAAAATAATTGCCAGTGACATTGATACGGCAGCCCTGGACAAGGCGCGCAACCGTTTTGCCGATGCACCGGTGGAACTGCGGCAGGCAGAAGCAGACAATCATTCCATCCTGGCGACCCCGTGCGACATCCTTGCTCCGAATGCGGTCGGCGGCATACTCAACCCGGACACTATCCCCGTGATTCGCGCCCCCATCGTTTGTGGCGCCGCTAACAACCAGCTGCGCAAGCCCGATCGCGATGCCGTTGGCCTGCAGCAACGTGACATCCTTTATGTTCCCGATTTTCTCGCCAACCGGATGGGCATCGTTAACTGTGCCAATGAGCAGTATGGCGTGATCTGCGATGACCCGGCCGTGGAAAAGCATCTCGACCGTCACACACCGGAAGGCGTCTATTGCCGGTTGCTCGAAGTACTGGCACGCGCGGAGCACTCCGGGCGACCGCCCGCCCACGAGGCCGCGGTGCTGGCAGACGAACTGGCGGCCGAGACGCACCCGGCGTGGCCAGGCCGGGGCCAGGAAATTATTGACTCACTAATCGCGAGCAACTGGGCGGAAAAACCGACCGGTACCATTTGCTGACAGCGGCACTGCTACACTGACGCTTTGCCCCGGAGTGCCCGCATGATCCAGTCGACAACGCCCACCATCCAGGGCAAGGAAATCACCCGCTACCACGGTATTGTCACTGGCGAAGCGATACTTGGCGCGAATATCTTCAAGGATTTTTTTGCCAACATCCGTGACATAGTCGGCGGCCGCTCGGCAGCCTACGAGCGAGAACTGCGCAAGGCGCGCGAAATTGCTTTTGAGGAAATGGCACGCTTTGCCGATGAGTTCGGGGCAAACGCCATCGTCGGCATCGACCTGGACTATGAGACGGTTGGTTCTGAAGGCTCAATGATGATGGTTAGCGTCAGCGGCACAGCGGTGACCGTGCGCTGACTACAGAGTCTGGCCCGTTTTCTGCTCACGCCGGCGGAAATAAAGCAGCTTGTGCACCCGGCAACAGACATCACCGTTGGCATCACGCCACTCAAGGGTAAATTCCTTTTCCAGCCGTGACTGCTGCTCTAGCGTGTCCCGGACAAACTGCAAATCTTCTTCAGTGATTTCTATCGTTGTGAGAAGCGCCGAACGCCCGGGCTTCAGGTACTCGATTCGGCCGGCCTTGTCCCAGACTATATAGCCCTTACCCAGCAGGCGTATGAACATCACCATAAGAATGCCGTCGAGCGCGCTGTACATCACGCCACCATAAATCGTACCGACGTAATTCCTGGTTGCTCGCTTCAGCGGCAAACGAACCTCTACCCGCCGCTCGTCGTCGCTCATGTGCGTGATACGCGCACCGGTACGGCGAAATGCCGGAAAGAAGTTGAAGGCCCAGCGCTTCGCCGCTGTTCGCAGGCTCATTCCCCGGCATCTCCCCTGACCGCACCGGGGGTTACTTCATTGCCACTGCTGCGTCCTGTCGCAAAAGCGTCAATATTGGCCATCGTCGTCCCGGCAATTGCCGTCATCGCCTCATCGGTAAAAAAGGCCTGGTGAGCCGTGATGAGGACATTCGGGAACGTAAGCAGCCGTGCAAAGACATCATCGGCAATAATCTGGTCTGACAGGTCGTCAAAAAATAAATCGGCCTCCTCCTCGTAGACATCAAGCCCCAGGTGGCCGATCTTGCCGGCCTTGAGGGCCGCGATGACCGCGGGTGTATCAACCAGGCCACCGCGACTGGTATTGATTAGCATTACACCATCCTTCATCTGTCGCAGCGCAGACTCATCGATGATGTGATGCGTATCCGGGGTCAGCGGGCAATGCAGCGTGACAATATCTGACCGGGCAAACAAAGTCGGATTATCAACCAGCTCGATACCATCATCAGGTTGAGCATAAGGATCGGCCGCGAGGACCCTGCAGCCAAAACCGCGCATGATTTTCGCCACCAGCGCGCCGATGCGGCCCAGCCCGATCAGCCCGACTGTCTTGCCATGAAGATCAAACCCCAGCAGCCCCTGCAGCGAGAAGTTTCCTTCGCGAACACGAGCATGTGCGCGTGGAATCTTCCGGTCGAGGCCGAGAATCAGCGCGACGGTGTGCTCGGCCACCGCATAGGGTGAATAAGCCGGCACCCGCACCACCGTCACGCCGCACTCTGCAGCTGCCTGCAGGTCAACGTGATTGTAGCCCGCGCTACGCAGTGCCAGCAGGCGCAAACCATTGTCCGCCAGGTTACGCACAACCTCCGCGTCAACCCGGTCGTTGACAAAAACACAGGCCACGGGAAACCCGTATGCCAGCGGCAGGGTTTCTTTACTCAGGTGGGCGTCAAAATAGACCAGCTCGTGGTCGCCGCAAAAACGGTCAAAGTACGTGCGGGTGTATTTGCGCGCACTGAATACCGCGATTTTCATGAGAACTAATCCTGTTGTTGTCAGCCGGAACGATCCAGTAACGCATACAATGCACGCTCGATACGCTCACGCAAAGCGTCTTCCTGTGCGGCAATCTTGTGTTGTTCCTCGGCCACACCGGGCACAAAATCGGCGCGCAAAAGCCGGGGGTCGAGCTGGCCAAGCGCCGCCAGCGCGGCAGCCTTTGCCGCGCGCACCGTGTTGGCCGCCGCAACGGGCCCGGCAACGCTACCGGCAAGGTAGATGCCCGGCTGGCTGCTGGCCCAGGGTTGTTCGGCGACCGGCGCTGCCGCAAAGCCCTCCGGCGTCAGCTCCAGCTGCAGTGTGGCAGCCAGGCGGTCCATTCCGGCGGCAGGCTGTGCGCCGGCATCAAGCACGACCAGGTCGAACTGCTCCTGTGGCAAGCGGTTGCTGCCAAAATCGGCCCACGACACCATCACGCTGCTGCCCTGCCCTTCGATCTTGCGCAGCATACCGAAACAAATCTCGCTACCGGCGGGAAGCACGGCAAGGGATGCGTCTGCCGGCGGCTGCTGTGTTACCAGCACTGCTACTCGCTCGATATTTTGCGCAAGCAGCTGACGCACCAGGCTGGCGGTGGCATCAAGTGCGTATGGCGTGAGCTGGTCGAGGGTGAGCAGAATGCTGTCCGGGTATTCCTCGTTTGAGGGTTTTGCAACAAACCCGCCGGTTGGTCCGGGTGCAAGCAGCATCCGCTGCAGCTCTGCCGTCGTGACAATATCCGGGTGCGTCCCGTAACCGCGGTCCTGCAGAGCAGTCCCGTTGGCGTTGTCGCAGCCAGTGGCAACGATAACGGTGGCCACAGTCCGCTGGTGAGTGGTTTGCAGCGGCAGGTCAAAATGAATGCTGTCGTCGTCGCATACTTCGATACAGCGATTGCACGGCAGATAATTGGGCGGCCGGTTAAGACAGCTATCGATGTCAATCACGTACTCGGGTGGACAGGTTTCCGCCAGCGGCGTGTAGATCGCCTTGCGATACGTCAGGCCCTCGTCGAATTCGTTGGGTGAAACCGATGGGCAGACGGCGCGACAGCGGTTGCAGCGCGTGCAGGTGTCGGTGACAAAGCGCGCCTGCTCTGTGATGGTCGCGGTGAAATTGCCCGGCCGGCCCTGCAGCGCTTCGAGCTCGGCCAGCACAATCAGCTCCACGTTATCTCTCGCGCTCAGCGCCGCAAGCTTTGGCACGGCAATGCCATCGACAGCAGCGCTATCGTCAGTCGCCGCTGCAGCAAACCTGCCTCCGGCGACGGCGGCGCGCTCGACAATAATTACATTCGCCCCCGCATCAGCACAGTCCTGCGCCGCGGTCAGTCCGGCGAGGCCGCTGCCAACGATCAGAACTGAATCAGTCATCGGGCTGCGCTCCGGCGCCAAACTCGAATCCGGCCTGCAGTGCCTGCAGATCGAGCTGCAGGTGCTTGCTGGATACCTTTGCCCTGATCGCCTCTTCCATCGCCCGGCGACTGACGACGTTGGTGATGGCGATGAGACAACCGAGCAGCACGATGTTTGCCGCCAGCTTGGTACCGAGCTCAGCCGATTTGCGTGTTGCCGGCAAACGCACGGCAGCAGCGTCATCGGCGTGCAGGCTGACCAGGTCTGCATCGACAATCAGCAGCCCGCCTGGTTTGAGCTTTGGCCGAAAACGCTCGTAGGCCTCCTGGAACAGGACGCAAAGGATGTCCGGCTGGATGACAAAAGGATAGTCGACCGGCCCGGCCGAAATAATCACATCGGCTCGCGAGGCGCCACCGCGCGCTTCGGGACCGTGCGTCTGGGTGAATACGGCCTCTTTGCCATCGTGGATAGTCGCCGCCCGACCCAGCAGGCTGCCGGCCAGCGCGATGCCCTGCCCGCCAATGCCGCCAAGCCTGATTTCAGTAATATTTTCGGCTGCGGAACCAGTCATGGCTTTATCCGAGGAAAACCTCGCGCTCGATATCGACGAAATTACCGACGGTGATGGGCTGCGAGGGGTCGACAATGTCGATGCCCAGCTGCTCCAGTTCACCGGCGCCGTTGTCTATGCGGCAGCGCTGACGGTACATCTCGACTTCTTCTATACCCTCGCCAAGATCGTTGCGCCGGCCAAAACTGGTCGGGCATGGCGACAGCACCTCGGTAAAGCAAAAACCCTTCTTCTCCATCGAACGCAATACCGCATCGGTAAACTGTCGCACGTGCAGCACGGTCCAGCGCGCGACGAAGCTGGCGCCGGCCGCCTTGGCCAGGTGCGGCAGATTGAATGGCTGCTCGACTGCACCGCGTGGGGCGGTAGTTCCCCTGGCGCCTACCGGCGTGGTTGGACCCACCTGCCCGCCCGTCATGCCGTAGTTGAAATTGTTGATGCAGATGACGTTCAGATTCACGTTGCGGCGTGCCGCATGGATGAAATGATTACCGCCGATGGCGATGAGGTCGCCGTCGCCGCTGATAACGGTGACCGTTAGCTCCGGGTTGTGCACCGCTATGCCGAGCGCGAACGGCAGCGCGCGGCCATGCGTAGTGTGGTAGGAATCGACGTTGACATAGCCTGCGGCGCGGCCACTGCAGCCGATACCCGACACGCAGACATGGCGGTCCGGATCGATGCCCGACTCGTTGATGGCGTGCACGTAACTATGGATGACCGTGCCAATACCGCAGCCGGCGCACAGGATATGCGGCAGCCGGTCGGCCCGCATCAGGTGATCGATGGGATGAATCGTGGCAACCGTCATGATGTGATCACTTCCAGTATTGCGGCGGGCGTAGGCATCTCGCCGCCGGCATGATTGAGCCCGATTACGGGCAGCCGGGTGTGTCGCTCCACTTCACGCCGCAGCTGGCCGAGATTAACTTCGGGCACGACAATTCGCGTCACGGTGCCGGCCTCCAGCAGCTGCTGCAGTCGGGTTTGTGGAAATGGCCAGATAGTTTTTGGTCGCAGCAGGCCAACCTTCTGCCCATCATTGCGTGCCTCACGCACCGCGCGCCGCGCCGAACGTGCGGTACAGCCATAGGCAATCACGACGGTTTCGGCATCGTCCAGACCAATCTCTTCAAACTCGACGATACTGCCGGCATTCAGCCGCACCTTGTCCACCAGCCGTCTGACCAGCTTGTCATGCGTTGCGGCCGTCAGTGCCGGATAACCACGCTCGTCATGAGTCAGCCCGGTCATGTGCACCTTGTGACCATCGCCGGCATGGGCAATACGCGGCACCAGGTCTTCTTCTGCGGCATAGGGGAGAAATGGCTTTGCTCCCGGCGGTTCGAGCGGGCCCTTGCGCTCCGTGCGATCGATCTCCTGCTCTTCAGGAATTATTACCCGCTCTGCCATGTGACCGATGACCTCGTCCATCAGGATAAGAACCGGTATGCGGTAGCGATCAGCGGTGTTGAAGGCCGCGATGGTTAACTCGAAACATTCCTGCGGCGAAGCCGGGCAGTAAGCAACGATGCCATAGTCGCCGTGCGACCCCCAGCGCGCCTGCAGGATGTCGGACTGGCCGACCATTGTCGGCAGGCCGGTCGAAGGCGAGGCGCGCTGCACATCGACTATTACGCAGGGAAGCTCCATCATGGCGGCCAGGCCGATGTTCTCCATCATCAGGCTGAAACCCGGCCCCGACGTTGCAGTAAAACTGCGTGCACCTGCCGCCGAGGCGCCAATAATTGCGGCAATGCTGCCGAGCTCGTCTTCCATCTGCACGAAGCGCCCGCCGACATCCGGCAGCCGGCGTGCCAGGTGTTCTGCAACTTCGGTCGACGGAGTAATGGGATAACCGGCAAAAAAATCCAGCCCCGCCGCAAGCGCCCCTTCAGCGCAGGCGTGATCGCCCAGCATGAAATGGGTGCCGCTGAGCACGCGCTGTGCGGGCTGCGAAGTTGCTGATGCTGCGCGTTCAGCCGGCATCGGCATCACCGTCGACGGGGGTTGTGTAGATTGCCAGCTCGGGACAGATCAGGTCGCAGAACTTGCAGTACACGCAACCGTCGGCCTTGTCCGCAACCATAACCGGGTAGTGATATCCCTTGTCATTGGTCTGTGTGGAATACTCCAGCACCTGTGCAGGACAGTACTTGATACAGAAATTGCATTCCTTGCAGCGCTCAACAATGACGTGCACTTCGCCTTGCGGCACGCGTGCCCGCCCGAGGTCCATCGGAACCCGGCGAACGTCGTCAACAGGGCCGGTCATTGCGCCACCCTTCCTGCCTCATTGCATGGTGATCAACCGCCATGGTAACCGCTGGCTGGCCACCGCCGACATTGCGGTAAATCCCTATATTTTCGGTGACTTATGCAATGCCCGGCCGGGCCCCTGCGGTTGGGCAGGCAATCCCGGGAGTGTTAGAGTCCGTCCGGCGCTACACCGGGGATGCCATGTACCTGCCAAAACACTGGGTCAGTGAAACTTCAACCGGTCGCCTGCCCGACGGCCGAGAGACGCCGCTAACGGCGTGGGGCTGGGGCGACGACGAGCGCAGCGCCAGAGACAAGGCCGGCGAACGCCTGCAGCGCCTGAAGCAGCGGCTGCAGCGCGGCGACGGTTTCCCCGAAAAATACGCCTATAGCGACCGGCCATTAAAAGAGGAAATACTCGAGACCTTTGCCGGCCGCGGTGCTGCGACCGGTATAGTCACACGCAATGCGCAGGGCGCACAGGTACTCAATACGGCAAAACTGCTGTTCCTCGATATCGACCTGCAACCGGTCTCGGGCTGGCAGCGTTTGTTGGCGCGTCTTGGCCTGAGCACTGATCATTCCGAAGGCGCAGTGCTGGCAAGACTGAAAGTCACGCTGCAGCAGTATGGCAAGGCGAGTTTTCGTATCTACCGCACCGCCGCCGGACTGCGGGTACTGGCAGTTGACCGCGAATTCGATCCGGCCGGCCGCGAGGCGCAAGAACTGATGACAGCCACTGGCACCGACCCAGCCTTCACTCAGCTGTGTAAAGTACAGAAGAGTTTTCGCGCCCGGCTCACCCCGAAACCCTGGCGCTGCGGGGTAACAAAACCACCAGGCCGCTTTCCACGTAATACCGATACACAGCGACTGTTTGAGGAATGGCGGCGAGACTACCAGAACGCCTGCGATCGCTACGCGACCTGCCAGATCCTGGAGACTATCGGCAGTGGACGTCCTACCGGGAGTTTCGCCAAACTTGTAGAGCTTCATGACCGCCAGACCCGCTGTACGAGCCACTTGCCGCTGGCATGACCGCTGAACCCCACAACGTTTGCCGGCGGAAAAACGATTATGTTATCCACAGCGGGGGGGGCTATTGTGAGAACCGCGACGTGGTGACGCCCGACTGATTTCCAATACGATATCCTGCACGAGACAGGACTCTTAATGATGATGAACAGGCGAATAATCGCCCTCACCGTATTACTCACTGCCGCCGCTACTCCGGCGTTGGGAGAGATTGTGCAACTGGGTTGGGGCGGACAGCACCAGACTAATACCCTGTCTGCGGTGAGAGCCGCCTTCAGCGCCGGTCTCAAAGGCGTGGAAATTGACTTGTGCGTAACACGCGATGGCGTAGCCATTGGGCTGCACGATGCCGAGCTGTCCAATGAAACCGACGGACAAGGCGACGTCACGAACCACGATTGGGCCGACGTGGCAAACCTGCGGCATAACAGGCGTGGCGAAAGAATCAGCAGGCTGACGGACTTGCTGACGGAAATAAAGCGCTGGGACGGAGAAGTGTTTCTTGATGTGCGCCAGGTGCCGGCAGCCGCCGTGGGCGCTGCCATAGCCGAGTCGGGCTTTGACGAAAGCCGAATAGCCGTAACTGTTTTCGATAATTCAGTGGCCACTGATTATCGAGCTGCCTTTCCGGCACTCGCGGGCATATATCTGAAGTCATACGATTCCCATTCAGCCTTTGACGAGAACTTTCTAGATACCGTCAAGGAGTTCGGCTACACCGGGCTGGCTTTTTCCTCGCGCCCTGAACTGCCACCGGCGTCGTTGATGGAACGCCTGGAAACACGCTCACTCAAATCGTATACGTTTGTTGGATTCACCGAACACGATGTGCAGGCGCTCAATTCCCTGGGCGTGGATTACGTCGTCATGGTTTCGGCTGCTGCGGGCAATCATTATCAGGCAACCGGTGGTGCGGGCGTCGTCCGCCCCGGTGTTCTTCTCCTGCTTATGACATGGGTGGCCTGGCGATGCGTTGCGAGACGCGACAAAGGCGGCTGACGCACCGCCGGCCGGAAATGGGCCCAAGAAAAAACCCCACCCGGAAAACCGGGTGGGGTTTTTAGATTAAGTGCCTGGCGGTGTCCGAATTTGCGTGTATTCGGACACGCGAATTGAATACGTCGCGCAGCGACGCAGCCGCGAGCCACGCCGAGCGCGTGCGGAGCACGTAATACCACACCGCCAGTAGGTTCGGCCCGGAAATGGACCCAAGAAAAAACCCCACCCGGAAAACCGGGTGGGGTTTTTGTTTAGGTGCCTGGCGGTGTCCTACTTTCGCATGGCGAAACCCCACACTATCATCGGCGCAGAACGTTTTCACTTCCGAGTTCGAAATGGATTCGGGTGGTTCCCGTTCGCTATCGCTGCCAGGCAAACTGGCTTGCATTGGGGTCAAGTCTACGCATTACGCATTTTTGCTGGTCCAACGACCGGCATTCCGCAAATGCGTAATGCGTAGACTTGACCCCGCGCAAATTCTGAAAGTTCCAACTTGGGTTGTGACGCACTCGAGCATACAACTCTCAAGCAAAACTGCTTGAGGTTATATGGTCAAGCCTCACGGGCAATTAGTACTGGTTAGCTTCATACATTACTGCACTTCCACATCCAGCCTATCAACGTTGTAGTCTTCAACGGCCCTTCAGGGGACTTAAAGTCCCAGGGAGATCTCATCTTGAGGTGGGCTTCCCGCTTAGATGCTTTCAGCGGTTATCCCTTCCGTACTTAGCTACCCGGCGGTGCCACTGGCGTGACAACCGGAACACCAGAGGTACGTCCACTCCGGTCCTCTCGTACTAGGAGCAGCTCCCCTCAAATCTCCAACGCCCACGGCAGATAGGGACCGAACTGTCTCACGACGTTCTAAACCCAGCTCGCGTACCACTTTAAATGGCGAACAGCCATACCCTTGGGACCTGCTACAGCCCCAGGATGTGATGAGCCGA
>JABDJB010000104.1 GCA_013003425.1 Gammaproteobacteria bacterium
GGTTTTTACGACGGGCTGAAGTTTCACCGCGTGATCAGCAACTTTATGGTCCAGACCGGCTGTCCCAACGGCGACGGTCGCGGTGGACCGGGCTACAAATTCGAAGATGAATTCCATGACGAGCTCAGTCACGATGGTCCCGGCGTGCTGTCGATGGCCAATGCCGGACCCAATACCAACGGCTCACAGTTTTTTATTACTCACGTGCCGTGCCCACACCTCGATGGCAAGCACTCGGTGTTCGGTCGCGTGGTCAGCGGTCAGGACGTGGTCGACAGCATCGAACAGGGCGATACCATGGACAAAGTAACGGTGGAATAGAAGCCGGAAATCAATCGGTGGGCGACGCTGGCTAGAGACTCCGGGTCAATACCAGGTGCAGCCAGATACTGAGGCCGTAGCCCAGCGCGATGACCGGTGTCCAGCGCAGGTGGCTGAAGAAGTTGTACTGGCCGCGCGACTGGCCCATCAGCGCGATACCCGCAGCCGAACCGATCGACAGCAGGCTGCCACCGACCCCCGCTGTGAGCGTGACCAGCAGCCACTGGTCGATTCCCATCGCCGGGTTCATCTCCAGCACGGCAACCATCACGGGGATATTGTCGATTACCGCAGAGATTATCCCGACAGCCACATTGGCGGTGGTCGGCCCCAGGTCTCCATACATGTACGCCGAAAGCTGGTCGAGATAGCCGATAAAGCCCAGACCCCCGACGCACATGATTACGCCAAAGAAAAACAGCAGCGTTTCCCACTCGACTCGCGCAACCTCACGAAAACCTTCAAAGGGTGACACATCGCCAATCTCGCTGTAGCCCTGGCCGAAATGAAAAACCTGGTGGGTGAAGCGCAGGTAGTAACCGAAAAATTTAAGCGCGGCCAGCCCGGTCATCATGCCGAGAAACGGTGGCAGGTGCAGGTAGGCATGAAAGAGTACGGCAGTGAGTATGGTGCAGGCGAACAGGAACATTATCCGTCGCGCGCCGATTTTCATACGCGTGTCGTCGTGTTCGAGCTGCGGAATATCATTCTTGACGGCAAAAGACATGAACACCGCCGGGACGAGAAAATTGACGACACTCGGTAGCAGCAGGCGGAAGAACTCGTATATCTGCAAGCTGCCGTGCTGCCAGACCATCAGCGTAGTGATATCGCCAAACGGACTGAAAGCACCGCCGGCATTAGCGGCGACTACGATATTGACGCAGGCCACGCTGACAAAACGCGGGTTATCCTGGCCGATTGCCATTACCACCGCGCACATGACCAGTGATGTAGTGAGATTGTCGATGACCGGCGACAGGAAGAAACTGAGGATGCCGGTAATCCAGAACATCGTGCGCAACGTGAACGAGCGCCGTACCAGCCAGGCGCGCAGTGTCTTGAATACATGACGCTCGGTCAGTGCATTGACGTAAGTCATCGCAGCGAGCAGGAAGAGCATTAGTTGGGCAAATTCGACCAGGCTGTCAAAAACAGCCTCGCCGGGGAGATGAGCCTGCTCGGTACCTGAGTATTGCCAGGCGATGAGCGCCCAGATCAGGCCGGCAGCCAGCATGACCGGCTTCGACTTACGCAGGTGAACGACATCTTCCATGATCACCAGCAGGTAGGCGATCACGAACAGTAATGTCGCGAGGGTACCGCTCCAGTGAGCAGTCAGGTCCAACATGAAGCCAGTCTACCTGTTTAGGTGAATTTCAGGGACAGTTCACTGAATTGACCCTGCCCGGTGCAATTCAGTGAACTGTCCCTGGAACTCGAACTGGTCCTGGCGGGTGCAATTCAGTGAACTGTCCCTGGAACCGTGATCTTACTGTCTTGCCGCGAGCCTGCTGCGCAGCGCAAACGGCAGCCACGCCAGCAAGCAGATCAACAGCGTGAGAACTGCCAGCCCGGCGATGTACCAGGGCCACGGGCCGAGGAAATCGATCGGCGAGGCCTGGGCAGGTTTACGCGCGAGGTACAGGTAGTTGGCGCCAAGCAGCTGGTTTACCGGGAAGATGATGGCCGCATAAAGCACCAGCGCGGCGAAAGCCTTGCCGATTGATTGCAGGCGGGGAGCAAAGCCGTAGACAAGAGTGGCGTAGAAAATCGCCATCAGTTCCAGCCCGTGACCGGTGAAGAATACGATAAAAAGCGGGTGTGGAAAGCTGTAGGGGATGTCGGGGGTGAGCATTGCCGCAGTAAGCCCGCCAATACCCCAAAAGTAGACGATTTCGTAAAGCCGGTAACTGCGAAGCCAAAGCATGATGATGCCCAGCACCAGTACCGCGCCACACAAGTGCAGCGGCAAATGCTGGATCAGTGGCTGGTCATAAACACCCGAGCGCAGTGCGATGCGAATGCCTTCGTGCACGACAAGCAGCGCTGCCAGCCCACGGCCTAGAGTGAGTTTTTGCGCTTCATTCAGCTGATTGCGCAACAGCAGCGGAACGATAACGGCGCTGGCGATGGCGACACCGGCGGTTGCCAGGTGGCCGGTACCGAATGTCACAAACGCGTTCATCCCGCCATGATAGCGCTGTCTGCCCCCGCGCAATGCCAACGATTCCAGCAAGAGCGGTCTCGTGGGAGCGGCTTCCAGCCGCGAACAGCCCCGCGCAATCCGAAACCCGCCCGCAGGAGCGGCTTCAGCCGCAAACAATCCCGCGCAATCCAAAACCCGCCCGCAGGAGCGGCTTCAGCCGCAAACAACCCCGCGAATCGTTCAGAACCTCATGTAGGAGCGGCTTCCAGCCGCGAACAGCCCCGCGCAATGCCAACGATTCCAGCAAGAGCGATCTCGTTTCCAGCAAGAGCGGTCTCGTGGGAGCGGCTTCCAGCCGCGAACAGGCCCGCGATAATCTCTCGTGTGATCGGTTCAGCCGCGACCGCCAATCTTCCATGCTGTCACCTGTTGGCGTGGCGCTCGGCCCATTCAACCTCGACGATGACTTCATTGCGGCGCAGGAACCACGGCGTGGCCGGACCGTTATAACGGGCCAGCATCGGCTCGCCGTCTGTCCGGATGTTGTTCTGCTGCAGCGATTTGAGCAATGCCTGCTCGTTTTGGGTGTAATTTTTCTCGGTCCATAGCCCACTGTAGCGTTTTACTGCGACCGTGCGTGGTTCTGTTTTATGAATACGGATACGCGGATCATTGGGAACAGGTAGTGTTTCGAGGCTGTATTTCTGCTCCATGACGAAGGCATACCTGTAGCGTTGCTCGCCCGCGGGTTCAGAAAGCACCGGAGCAGTCATTGCCATCCTGGTGCCGCTTTCGGCGGGCCGCGTCTCGACCGGCGTTGTCATTTCCATTTTCTCGGCAGACTGGTTGTTGCCAAAAATATATCCCGCCAGGATCCTGAAAGCAGATCCGCCGGAGTCGCGCAAACCGCCGTCGACATCAACCTCGGCAACAATGTACGGCTCGTAGTGACGTATTTCGTACTCGTCGGTCTGCATGAGGACTTCATAGTCCGGCTCTTCATTAGCCATAGCACTTGCTCCACTGACCAGAACAATCGCAGCAATCAGGACTTGAATTAAAAATCGCATAGGGTGATAACCTCCAGCCCCGAACGATAACAGTGCCGCGAGCGGGACAGGTTTCAGAACGGTATTAAGGTGTTTCCAGGTGTATCGCTGCCCCGCAAACCCAGCCTGCAGGAGCGGCTTCATCCATAATTTGTCTCGCGAGCAGAGCAAACCCCCGTGTAGGAGCGGCTTCAGCCGCGAACAATCCCGCGACAATCTCCCGTGGGAGCGGCTTCAGCCGCGAAGAAATTCCCGAAGCACCCAACGACACGTGCGCAGGTCCGTGGTGCGTTAGACTTTCCCTGAGCCCACATGACCCGGATCAATGACGACTGATGCAAATCCCGCCAACCCAGCCGGGCTGGCAATCTGGAACCTTGGTTTCCGGCCGTTCTTTCTCGGTGCGGGACTGTTCGCAGCGGTTGGTATGGCGTTGTGGCTGGTCGTCTACGGCATAGGTGTGCCGCTGTACCCGCCGGGGGTCGCCCTGACTCAATGGCATGCCCATGAAATGCTGTTTGGTTACACGCTCGCGGTGATCGCAGGGTTTCTGCTGACGGCCGTGAAGAACTGGACTGGTCTGCAGACGCCGCACCGCGCTCCGCTCGCTGGCCTGTTCGTGCTGTGGCTGGTTGCCCGTGTTGCCAACCACAGCGGTGCCGCAATGCTGGCGATCGGGACGGCAGCGGACCTGTTGTTCAATGGGCTGCTGATTGTTGCCATTACATTGCCAGTGGCTCGATCTGGCCAATGGAAGCAGATGGCGGTGGTCGGCAAGCTCATTCTGCTGGCGCTGCTCAATGTGCTGTTTTATCTCGATGCCTGGGACCAGTTCGACCGCGGCGCGTTTTTTGCCGTGTACGGTGCCTTCTACACGGTGCTTGCGCTGATCCTGATGATGATGCGGCGGCTTATACCGTTTTTTGTCGAGCGCGGTGTTGATGTAAAACTGAAAAATTCGAAATTTCTCGACCTGGCCAGCCTGGTGCTGTTTGTCGAGTTGATGATCAGCGAGCTGTTTGGCATTTGGGTCGGACCGACGTTGTGGGTTGCTGCGGCGCTGTTTGTGATTCACCTGGTGCGACTGGTGATGTGGTATACGCCGCGTATCTGGAGGCGGCCACTGCTGTGGAGTTTGTACCTGGCCTACGCAATGATCGTCGCCGGCTTTGCGTTGTTTGCACTTACGCCGTGGCTGGGGGTGCCGAAGCTGCTGGCACTGCATGCGTTCGCAGTTGGTGGCATGGGGATAGTAACGCTTGGCATGATGTCGCGTGTTTCGCTCGGGCATACCGGTCGCGACCTCCATGAGCCGCCGTTGCTGGTTGCCATCGGTTGTGTACTTGTTGCTGGCGCCGCGCTGGTACGCGTTATCGGGCCGCTGGTCGATGCGGCGCATTACACGGTGTGGGTTGATGTATCCGGCGGGCTCTGGATCCTGGGGTTTGCCGGATTTGCGGCGGCCTATGCACCGATACTGCTGCGTCCGCGCGTTGATGGGCGGTATGGGTGACCGCTGCTGCAGCACACTCCTGAGGGGGCGCCTTCCAGGCGCGATAGAGCAGGCGACAATTTGAGCCCCGAAGAATCGCGGCAAGATGCCGCTCCCACGGCAGGGTTGCTGGCACGGCAGGATTATTGCGGGCGGGTCTGGCCGCTGCCGGCGACGAAATATTTGTAGCTGGTCAGCTGTTCGGCACCGACCGGGCCGCGGGCGTGGATACGGCCGGTGGCGATGCCAATCTCGGCGCCCATGCCAAACTCACCACCGTCGGCAAACTGCGTTGATGCGTTGTGCAGCAGGATGGCGCTGTCCAGATCAGAGCGGAATCGCTGCACCGCCTGTGCGTCGCTGGCGATGATTGCTTCGGTATGACCGGAGCCGTGCTGCTCGATGTGGCCGATGGCTTCATCAACACCGGCTACCGTTTTTATTGCGAGTATTGCGTCGAGATATTCGGTGTCCCAGTCGGCTTCCTGCGCCGGCTTTGCCCGGCTGTCCAGCTCACAGATTGCGGCGTCGCCGCGCAGTTCGCAGCCGGCGTCGACTAAAGCGTCTGCGATCAATTGCCAATGAGTCGCCAGGCAGCTGCGATCGATAAGCAACGTCTCGGCCGCGCCGCAAATACCGGTGCGACGCATCTTGGCATTGAGAACGACGTCGCGCGCCATCGCCGGGTCGGCGGATGCGTGCACGTAAACGTGGCACAGGCCTTCGAGATGACCGATCACCGGTACGCGGGCATCGGCCTGCACCCGCGCGATGAGGTTTTTGCCGCCGCGCGGGACAATGACGTCGACGTATTCCTGCATGCCCGACAGCAGCACGCCGACGGCGTCGCGATCGGTGGTCGGTATCATCTGTACCGCCGCGGCGGGCAGTCCGGCTGCTTCCAGGCCGGCCGTCATACAGGCATGAATCGCCGTACTTGAATGAAAACTCTCCGAGCCGCCGCGCAGGATCACCGCGTTGCCGGATTTCAGGCACAACGCAGCCGCATCGGCGGTAACGTTGGGCCGGCTCTCGTAGATAATGCCGATGACGCCGAGCGGCACGCGCACCCGCTGTATGACTAAACCGTTTGGCCGTTCCCATTCGGCGATCACCGTGCCAACCGGGTCGGGCAGCTGCTCGATCTGTTCGATGCTGCGCGCCATTCCGTCGACGCGTTGTTCGTCGAGCATCAGGCGATCGAGCATGGCGCCGGAAAGCCCCTTGTTGCGCGCCGCGGCCATGTCCTGTTCGTTGGCGGCCAGTATCTGGCCGCACGCCTCACGGATGGCCGCCGCCGCTGCCGTCAGTGCCTCATTCTTTTGATTGGTGGAGGCACGGGCCAGTTCGCGCGCCGCGCCGCGGGCCTTCCGGCCAAGCGCCTGCATCATCTCGCCAATATCAGTTTTGAACTGCGGGCTGGTCATGGGGGGTTAGTCGTTCAATACCAGGTTGTCGCGGTGAATCACTTCGTCGCGCTCACTGTAACCCAGGATACGCTGGGTTTCTGCGCTGCGCCGACCCTTTATCCGCTGCACTTCGTCGCTGCCGTATGCGACCAGGCCGCGGCCTATGTCGCGACCGGTGTCGTCCTGAATAATCACCGCATCGCCGCGCTGGAATGTTCCGTCGACGGCAACGATGCCGACCGGCAGCAGGCTCTTGCCGTTGGTCAGTGAGCGCACGGCGCCGGCATCGATAGTCAGCGCACCGTGTGGTTTGAGTACGCCGGCGATCCAGCGCTTGCGAGCGATGCTGGGTGTGGTCGCAGGGATGAACCAGGTGCAGGCGCTGTCGTTCTCGACAGCGCTTAATGGTTTTGATCGGTGGCCGTTAGCAATTACCGTGGCGCAGCCGGCCGGCATGCAGATCTTCGCCGCCGCCAGCTTGGTGATCATGCCGCCGCTGCCGTACTCGGTGCGGCTGGTGCCGGCCCGTGCTTCGATGTCTGCGCTTATCTCATGGACAACCGGTATCAGTTTCGCGTTTTCATCTACGGAGGGATCTGATTCGTACAGCCCGTCGACATCTGACAGCAGCACCAGGCAATCGGCGCTGCACATCGCGGCCACGCGCGCTGCGAGGCGATCATTGTCGCCGTAACGAATTTCCTCAGTGGCGACGGTGTCGTTCTCATTAATAATTGGCACGACGCTACCGGCAAGCAGTGTTTCCAGCGTGCTGCGCGCGTTGAGATATCGGCGCCGGTTTTCGGTATCGCCCAGGGTCAGCAACAGCTGCGCGGCTTTGATATCGTGCAGCCCCAGCAGTTCCTGGTAAGCGTGTGCAAGCAGGATCTGGCCGGATGCTGCTGCTGCCTGCTGCTGGTTCAGTTTGTTCTGTTCTTTGCCGAAGCCGAGGTATTTGCGTCCCAGCGCGATGGCGCCGGATGACACCACGACGATCTGCTGGCCGCGCCCGACCATTCGCGCTATTTCGCCGGCCAGCGACCTGAGCCATGCACGATTGAGGGCGCCGCTGTCGAAGTCGACCAGCAGGGATGAGCCCACCTTGATGACGACTCGGTTTGCGTCGGTGAGCTGCGGCAGATCGTCTTGTGTTTTTTGCATCATTCGCATTCGCGGCTGAAGCCGCTCCTACAAGGTCGCTCCAGCGAGGTATTGTCGCAGGTAGTCGCGGCTGGTCACTCTCGCACATCCATGTGCTCCGCGACACTTGGACGTCCTGTCCGTCGAAGCCGCTCCTGCAAGGGTAGCCCGCATTACGCGGGATTGTTCGCAGCTGAAGCCGCTCTTGCAAGGTCGTTGCAGCGAGGTATTGTCGCAGGTAGTCGCGGCTGAAGCCGCTCCCACGGAGCCGCTCCTACGAGCGGTGGCCCGCATTACGCGGGATTGTTCGCGGGATTAGCCGCGAATGTCCATTCCTGCGGAATGGGTTGCGCCCACAGCGATTCGGCCCGGCTTGATAAAAGGCGCGGCGCGGTCGAGGCCCGCGGCCAGGTCGGCGACGAGGTCATCGGCAGATTCGATGCCGATCGACAGCCGCACCAGGCTCTGTGTAATTCCCGCCGTGGCCTGTTCCTCCGGGCTCATCGCCGCGTGCGTCATGGTCGCCGGATGCGCTACGAGGCTTTCGACGCCGCCGAGTGATTCAGCCAGGAAAAAATGCTCGAGTCCGTCGAGGAAGGCGCGTACTGCATTGTCGCCGCCATCCAGCTCCAGGCTGATCATGGCGCCGAAGCCGCGCTGCTGCGTGCGCGCCAGCTGGTGGCCGGGATGATCGGGCAGGCCGGGGTAATAGACTTCTCTCACCCGCGGGTCTTCGGCCAGGAAACCGGCAATGCGCAACGCGTTTTCTTCGTGTGCCCGCGCGCGTACGCACAGCGTGCGCAGCCCGCGCAGGGTGAGAAAGCTGTCGAATGGTGCCCCGGTAACGCCGATACAGTTACCCCACCAGGCGATCTCTTCAGCCAGCGCCGCATCGCGCGCGATGACGGCGCCCCCGACGACATCGCTGTGGCCGTTGAGATACTTGGTGGTCGAGTGCAACACGACATCGGCGCCCAGCTCGATCGGCCGCTGCCATGCCGGTGACAGGAAAGTATTGTCGGCAACCAGCAGCGCTTCATGCCGGCGGCACAGCTGTGCCACGGCGGCAACATCGGTAATTCGCAGTAGCGGGTTACTTGGCGTCTCTACCAGCACCATCTTCGGCCGCTGCGCGAACAGCAACGACAGGTTGGCGGTATCTGTGAGGTCGGCAAACAGCACCCGGAACTGGCCGCGCCGCTGCAACGCCGACAGCAGGCGATGGGTGCCGCCGTAGCAGTCATGCGGTGCAATCAGCAGGTCGTCTTTTTCCAGCAGCTGGCAAACCAGTGTTATGGCTGCCATGCCGGAGCTGGTGATGGTCGCGTTCGCGCCGCCTTCCAGTTCCGCCAGAACCTGTGCCAGCGTGTCACGGGTCGGGTTGCCGGAGCGCGTGTAGTCGTAGTCACGCTTGTTGTTGAACCCGTCAAACGTGAATGTTGACGACAGGTGCAGCGGCGGTACCACGGCGCCGTGAGCCGTATCACTGCCCAGCCCGCTGCGCGCCGCCACCGTCTCTGTACATCGATCGCTTTTGTCTGCCATAGCTTTGTCCTCGTTATCTGTTGTATTCCGTCGACCTGCTACGGGTATCAGGCCGCAGCCGCCAGTGCCTGTTCGATATCAGCGATGATGTCGTCGCTGTTCTCGATGCCAATCGACAGGCGCACCATGTCGTCAGTTACGCCGGCAGCTTCCAGCTCCGACTCGCCCAGCTGGCGGTGTGTGGTAGTCGCCGGGTGGCAGGCCAGCGACTTGGCATCACCGATATTGACCAGCCGGGTAATCAGCTGCAGCGCGTCGATAAATTTCGCTCCGGCTTCGCGACCGCCACTGATGCCGAAAGTGAGAATGGCGGCAGGGCGCCCATCGACATACTTCTGCGCCAGTTCGTAATAACGGTCGCCCGGCAGGCCGGCGTAGTTGACCCATTTCACCTGTTGCTGGCCTTCCAGGTACTTCGCAACGGCCAGTGCGTTTTCCGTATGGCGCTCCATGCGCAGCGGCAGGGTCTCGATACCCTGCATGATCAGGAATGCGTTGAACGGTGACAGCGCGGCGCCCATGTTGCGCAACGGCACCACGCGGGCGCGACCGATAAAGGCTGCCTCGCCCAGCGCCTCGGTGTAGACCACGCCGTGGTATGACGGGTCGGGCTTGTTGAACAGCGGAAAACGTGGATTGTCTTTCCATTCGAAACGGCCGGAGTCGACGATGATGCCGCCGACCGTCGTGCCGTGGCCGCCCATGTACTTGGTCAACGAATGGACCACGATATCGGCGCCGTAATCGAACGGCCGGCACAACACCGGGGTTGCCACCGTGTTGTCTACGACCAGCGGCAGCCCGTGACGATGAGCGAGTTTGGCCAGGCCCTCCAGGTCGACGATATTGCCGGCCGGGTTACCGATCGATTCGCAGAAAATCAGCCGGGTCTGGTCATCGATTTGCGCTTCCAGCGCCTTGAGATCGTCGCCCGGCGCAAAGCGCGCGTCGATACCCAATGTCGGTAGCGTGTGAGCAAAAAAGTTATACGTGCCGCCATAAAGCTGGCTGACGCTGACGATATTGTCACCCGCGCCGGCCAGCGTCTGCAGTGTTGCCGTGATAGCGGCCATGCCTGATGCCATGGCGAGTGCGCCGATACCGCCTTCCAGTTGCGCCACGCGCTCTTCCAGCACCGCGTTGGTCGGGTTCATGATGCGGCTGTAGATGTTGCCCTCGACCTTCAGGTCAAACAGGTCTGCGCCGTGCTGCGTATCGTCGAAGTAATACGACGTGGTCTGATACAGCGGCACCGCAACTGCGTGAGTTGTTGGATCGCCTTTGAAGCCGCCGTGTATGGCAATGGTCTCTGGTTTCATTTCTGCTCCGTTGTGTTCGTGTTGTGTTAATGCCAGTCGAGATGCAGGGGATCGGCCGCGTTGACTCCCTGCATGAAAGGTTTGTTACGTTCCAGCCCGGTTACCTGGTAGACCAGGCCGAGCCAGTTGTTAAAGATGGACTTGCCAGTGTCGGTCCAGGTGTTGTCGAGATGTCTGTCCAGCTCGGCATCCGGGAACCCGTTGTCACAGCCGGCCAGCACCCGGGCGCGATAATCTTCGAGTATGTCGCGCGAGGCCGGGTCAAAGTAATTGCGCGGGTAGGGCGGGTACTGGTTGCGCTCACCGCTGCGATAACGGTTCACCTCGCGCTTGTATTCCTTGGCCAGGCTGGCCGTGTCGTATTCCGGGTGGCCCTGCACGTAGACAAAACGCAGGCCGTCGGCGCTGGCGGCCAGCAGCACGCCGGCTGTTTCACTCTCGGTGAGCACTGTTATCCCGGCCGCTTCAAGCTGCGAGCGTGACACGTCGTTGTAGCGTGAATGTGGCGCCTCAAAACGTGTGTTGACCCCGCTGACAATGGGGTGATCGCGTGCAATGGTGCGATGTTCGAATACACCCCACAGCTTTTTGTCGAGGCGGCGGCGTTCGATGTCGTGATAGTGCCGCCACACTGCATGCGACGCGAGGCAGGAGCACAACACGGAGGTGACGCTGTCACGCGCCCAGTCGGTGACCTCGGTCATCGGAGGGTAGAAATTCTCACGCGTCAGGTCAGGGCCGGTGATATTGGCGCCGGTAATGATCAGCGCATCGAGACCGGCTGCGGCAATCTGTTCGAAGGTCTGGTAGTG
Organism: Gammaproteobacteria bacterium; assembly: GCA_013003425.1. Lineage (NCBI taxonomy): Bacteria > Pseudomonadati > Pseudomonadota > Gammaproteobacteria > Gammaproteobacteria bacterium. The sequence continues at coordinate 11,237 of JABDJB010000104.1, forward strand.
CCGTGCAATATGGTCGCGCGCCGCAGGGCCACGACCGAGGCCGTCGACCGAGAACAGGTGCACGTACATTTGCGCAATGCGGTTGGAGTTGCCGACCAGGCGCAGGAACTGGCGTTCGGTCGCTTCCAGCGCCGCGTCCGGCATCATGTTGAGCAGGCCGATGTGTAGCTCGCGAATGTCCTGGTGACGCGCGCGCTCGTCGCCGATCACCACCTGGCCCTCGTCGGCCAGCCGCGCATAGCTGGGCAGATCGTTGTGCGCGATCAGCGGCACGCCCGGCCTCGCTTCAACGATTTGCAGAATTTTCCATTCATCAGCGCTTTATCCACACAACAATTCGCCAGCCCGTCTGGCTGTCATCGAAAAGTGCGTGGATAAAGAGAGGGAGGGTTGCGGTGACCTTCAGCCCGGCGGCTGTTTCACAGCAACTCATCTCTCGGGCTAATCCCGCTGGACTTGGCACCGTTTCGGAGTGGTTAGCTCCGCTGGTTGCCCCGGCTTCAAAGGGCCATTCCCTCTGCCGGTCTCGATGAGTAAACCCGAAACTAGTCCCAAACAGTGGCTGGTGTCAACAGGCGTCTGGCAGCTGAATCCGGGCTTGTGTCCCTGCAGGTCGCTGTGTTAGCGTGTTAATGTATTAGCACGTTAATACAAAACAAGCAGGAATAAAGCGATGAAAGCCCTCCATGCGGATGAACCGGCGCGCCAGCGGCGCGCCCTCGAAGACAGCCTGTACAAGGCCGTTTTGACACTGAAAACCGCGGATGAATGCCGCAAATTCTTTGCCGACCTGGCCACGCCGGCAGAGCTGGAGGCGCTTGCCGATCGCTGGGCGGTGGTCGAGCTGCTCGAGCGCGGTAT
>JABDJB010000105.1 GCA_013003425.1 Gammaproteobacteria bacterium
CTGTCGGCCGACGGCCAGCGCCTGTACGCATTGAACACGCCGGATGACCGGCTGGAAATCTTCGACGTAAAAAGCGACGGCCTGGTGCATGCGGCCAGCGTCCCTGTTGGCCTGCGTCCAGTGGCCATTGCCGAGCGCAACAGCGGTGAAGTCTGGGTGGTCAACCACCTGTCAGACAGTGTAAGTGTTGTCGATGTGAGCGGTGCGGCGCGCGTCGTGCGCACGCTGCTGGTGGGTGACGAACCGACCGACATTGTATTTGCCGGTGGCGACCGGGCTTTCATAACCACGGCTCATCGCGGCCAGGCCAGCCCGACACCACGTGGTGAATACAACGTACCAGGCGTCGGCCGTGCTGACGTGTGGGTATTCAACGCTGCCAGTCCCGGCGTCGCACTCGGCGGCGAGCCACTGACTGTAGTGACTTTGTTCGGCGACAAACCAAAAGCGCTGGCGGTTAGCAACGACGGCAACACCGTTTACGCTGCCGTACATCGTTCAGGCAACCGCACGACGGCCATCAATGAAGGCCTGGTGTGCGATGGCGGCGCAACCGCCGCGCCATGCTCTATCGACATTGGCACGGCGCCGGGCGGGCTGCCTGCCCCCAACGTGAACCATGAAGGTACCGGCAACCCGGAGGTCGGGCTGATCGTGCAGTACGATCCGGCCAGCGGCGAGTGGCGCGACGAACTCGAGCGCGACTGGAGCGACACAATACGCTTCGACCTGCCGGACCTCGACGTGTTTGTCATCGACGCCGATGCTGCGCTGCCTGCCGAGATTGACAGTATTGCCGGTGTCGGCACGGTGCTGTTTAACATGGCGGTCAACCCGGCCAACGACAAGCTGTACGTCACCAATACTGAAGCGAATAACCGCGTCCGTTTTGAAGGGCCCGGCACGTTCACCGCCGGGCAAAAGCCGACAGGCGAACCGGACACGGTACTTGGCAACCTGCATCGTGCGCAGGTGACCGTGATTGACGGCACCACACCGGCGCCGCGTCACCTGAACAAGCACATCGATTACAGCGTGTCCCCGGCCCCGGCGGCGACCCGGGCGGCCAGCCTTGCGACGCCCACGGCGATGGCTTTCAGCGCCGATGGAACCACTGTTTACGTTGCGGCTTTCGGCTCGCAGAAAGTCGGCATTTTCGACACGGCCGAACTGGAAAACGGCAGCTTCGTGCCTGATGCGGCCAATCACATCGAGCTTGCAGGTGGCGGACCGGCTGGCCTTGCGCTGGACCCGGCCGGCGACCGGCTGTTCGTGCTGACGCGCTTCGACAACAGCGTCAGCATTGTCGACCTGAACAACAATACTGAAACCTGGCGCCGCGCCCTGCATAACCCGGAACCGGCATCAGTGCTCGACGGCCGCCCGTTCCTGTACGACGCTCCGCTGACTTCCTCCAACGGCGAAGCATCGTGCTCGAGCTGCCATATTTTCGGCGACATGGATGACCTGGCCTGGGATCTGGGTGATCCCGACGGTGACGTGGCCAACAATCCCAACCCGTTCCCCGTCGCTGGCACTGCCAACCCGATTTTTCATCCGATGAAAGGGCCGATGACCACGCAGAGCCTGCGGGGCATGGCCGACCACGGCCCGCTGCACTGGCGTGGCGACCGCACCGGTGGCAACGACAATCCACCGGGCGATCCGCTGGACGAGAATGCCGCGTTCAATGCCTTCAATGTGGCCTTCCCCGGCCTGCTGGGCCGCGACACAGAACTGACTACGCAGCAGATGCAGGCGTTTACTGATTTCGCGCTACAGCTGACCTACCCGCCCAACCCGATCCGCCAGCTGGATAATTCGCTGCGCGAGGACGAAAACCGCGGCCGCAACGCCTACTTTCAGAACCCGGGTCCGGACATCATCACATCGTGTCACGGCTGCCACACGCTGGATCCGGTCAATGGCTTTTTCGGCGGTGACGGTGGCTCCAGCGTCGAGGGCGAAACACAGGAATTCAAGGTGCCGCACCTGCGCAACCAGTACCAGAAAATTGGTATGTTCGGCATGCCGAATGTCGCCTTCAATACAGCGAGTGACAATTCGCACCAGGGCGCCCAGGTGCGCGGCTTCGGCTTCCTGCACGACGGCAGCACTGATACGCTCGAACGCTTCCTGCGCGCGGTCGTGTTCGACATCGGCTTCAATGCCTTCTTCCCCAACCCGGAACAGGCCCGCACCGACCTGGAAGCCTTCATGATGGCCTTCGACACCAACCTGGCGCCGGTCGTTGGCCAGCAGGTAACGCTTACTTCGGGCAACGCCGATACCGTCGGCGCGCGTATTGACCTGCTGATCGATCGCGCTGATGCCGGCGAGACTGACCTGGTGGTCCGTGGTGTAATTAATGGCGTCGACCGCAGCGGCCGCTATTCCGGCGGCCTGTTTGTCATCGACGACGGCGCCGCGGCACCGCTGACCGATGCGCAGGTGCGGGCGCTGGCCGGCACACCGGGACAGGAACTTACCTACGTTGCCATGCCGCCCGGTTCCGGACTGCGCGCCGGCACCGATCGTGACCTTGACGGCATTCTCAATGTCGACGATAACTGCGCGGCCGCGGCTAATGCATCACAGGCCGACGATGACAACGACGGGCTCGGTAACGCATGCGATAACTGCACACAGGCAGCAAACGCCGACCAGCGCGATAGCAACGGCGACGGCTTTGGCAATATGTGCGATGCCGACCTCAACAACGACGGCACCGTCGATTTGTCGGATCTGGCCTTCATGCGCCAGCAGTTCCTGCAAAGCGGCGACCTCGATGCCGACTACAACGGCGACGGCACCGTTGACCTGTCTGACCTGGCCATTATGCGCACGCAGTTCCTCGGCGCCCCCGGCCCCTCCGCCTACTGACCCGCGGCCACCGTCGAGGCAGGAGCGGCTTCAGCCGCGACTACTTGCGACAAACTGTCTTGGGGAAAGCCCTCGTGGGAGCGGCTTCAGCCGCGACTACCTGCGACAAACTGTCTTGGGGAAGGCCCTCGTGGGAGCGACTTCAGTCGCGACTACCTGCGACAAACTGTCGGCGAAGGTTCTCGTGGGAGCGGCTTTAGCCGCGACTACTTGCGATAAACCCTCGTGGGAGAGACTTCAGTCGCGACTACCTGCGACGATACTGTCATTAGAACTCCTAAAGCACCAAGATAGCTTGTTCCAGGCAGTCGCGGCTAAAGCCGCTCCCACGAAAGCCGGTCGCTAACTGTGAGCAGCTCTGTTCCAGGCAGTCGCGGCTGAAGCCGCTCCCACGAGAGCCGGTCGCGAACTATGAGCAGCTCTGTTCCGGGCAGTCGCGGCTAAAGCCGCTCCCACGAGAGCCGGTCGCAACTGTGCCTAGCTCTGTTCCAGGTAGTCGCGGCTAAAGCCGCTCCCACGAGAGCCTGTCGTGAATATCGGTTGAGCTTCATCCCACAGGTGCGCCTGCGCTTCCATGACAAGATTTGCAGCTTCGTTTTCAATGTTCGTGGATCGCGAGCGGCACGCCGGTTATGCCCAGATGAAAATCGGTAGACCAGCAAGAACCCACGCCGCGCGTCTCCATAACCTGCAGGCCGACGGCATCGGCCAGCGTGAGATTCTGATCTGAATAGTGGCGAATCAGTCCGAATGACGCCTGCCGATCACGCCGCGAGACGCTCACGACAGACATCGGTGTGAGTGCCTCTATCAGACCCAGGAACTGCATGGCCTTGTAGCGATCGTAACGCCGCAGAAACCAGCCATGTCCTTCGGCGATCACCAGCGAAGTTGTCACCAGCCGCGGCGGATTGGCAAAAAGGCGAGCAAACAGCGCATGGTAAGTATCCGATTGATCGGTGAATGCGATCAGCGCCGAAGTATCGACGTAGGCTTCATCCCTTTTGGCCATATACCAGGTCGTCTATCTTGTGGCTGGAATCAGGATCACCCGTTTCCACCATACCGGAATAGCGCATCCACGGCCGTGCCGGATCGGCCGGCAGCATCGTGCGCAGCGAGCGGCGCAGTAGCTCCGCCAGCGATATGCCCAGCCGTTCCGCTTCCTGCTTGGCGGCTTGATATTCCTGTTCAGACAGGCTGATCTGGGTTCTGATCATAATGATAACAAGTATTCTTTATTTGTTATCACCGTGTCAAGGATGCATTCAGGGCATTCTGTCGAGAATTGCGCCCTGTAGGAGCGGCTTCAGCCGCGAATTGCCAAACCCCGCTAGATGAGTCCTTCCCACAGGAAACAGTCGCGACTACCTGCGGTAAATCGTCGTGGGAGCGACTTCAGTCGCGACCACCTGCGGTAAATCGTCGTGGGAGCGACTTCAGTCGCGACTACCTGCGGAAAATCGTCGTGGGAGCGACTTCAGTCGCGACTACCTGCGACGATACTGTCGTTAGCGTTCCTAAAGCACCAAGATAGTTTTTTCCAGGCAGTCGCGGCTGAAGCCGCTCCCACGAGAGCCGGTCGCAACTGTGAGTAGCTCTGTTCCAGGCAGTCGCGGCTGAAGCCGCTCCCACGAGAGCCGGTCGCGAACTATGAGTAGCTCTGTTCCGGGCAGTCGCGGCTGGAAGCCGCTCCCACGATGCCTTGTCGCAAGGATTCACCGGTCAATGTGTTGCAGGTAGTGGCGGTTACAGGCGCTCCCAGAAGCCGCCGTGCCAGGCCAGGTACATCCACGCAGCGGGGGAGATGCCGGTTGACGTGGTATTCCAGCCGATGCCTGCAGAGAAGTTATCGGCCGCGCCCTGGCAGGTGCCGTCATGACACAGGTGCTGCCAGGCTGCATCCAGCACATAGTTGGCGTCGGGCCCGCCGGCGGCGGCCCACTGACCGGCACCATGCTCTACTGTGGGTGTCCACGGCCCGGCAATGTCGCCCAGCCCATGCACTGCGGCATCACCAAAAGCGTGCGTGGGAAAAACCAGCCGGCTGTAAGCCAGCCCCAGCAGTGCGTCGTCCACCCTGCCCTGCCGCTTCAGCCAATCGACGCCCCAGTTGCCGGTGACGTCGAGGCAGCTGTTGGCATCAACACCAACAATGGCGCCGCTGCCACCGAGCGTACAGCTCGCACCGTCGTAGCCGCTGCCAAAATCGACGCGCACACCGCACAGGAAACGTTGCTGCGCAGGATCGTAAAGGTTCGCCGAGATGAACTGCGCCAATGCAGCGGGAGCAGTGTTAGCGGTCAGCCCGCGCGCGGCAGCGGCGGCGAAAAAAAGATGACTGCTGATGTTGCCCTCGGTGCCTTCAGTGACCGAACCTGCCGGCAGGCCGGCGGTGGTGCGGCAGGCCTGCTCATCGACGTAGTATTGCGCGGCCGCCGAGATGGCACTGTCGTAGCGTGCACCATCGGGCAACAGGTCGCGTGCAATGACCAGCGCGATGCCGGCCCAGGCGGTCGAACCGACCCAGACTATACGCGAACCCTCCGGGCGCAATACCAGGGTGTTGCCTGCCTCGACGAAACTGTCGTCCCATGCGCCATTACGTGCGCTGAGCTGCTGCAGCGTGACCAGCCGGTCAGCCAGCAGGTAAGCCGCATCGAGAAAATTCATGGCCGCGGCGTCACCGGCTTCATCGAGACGTTCATATTCGAGCGCGAACACAATCAATGCCATTGCGTTGGCGTACAGGTGCCAGTTTGGCGCGAGCTCGAACCACGCCGGCAGGAAGCCATGTGGCCGCTGCCGTGCCAGCAGATCGCCTGCAATGGCCGCAAGCGCAGTCTCGTTGCGCTCTACCTGTACGAATGC
>JABDJB010000106.1 GCA_013003425.1 Gammaproteobacteria bacterium
TTGGTGGTATGTGCGAGCTGTATCTCTGTCCAGAGGCGGGGCATCGTCTCGACTCGAGCGAAGAGACCCCGATCAACGAGAAGATGTTGCTGATGGTGTCGCGGGTTTACCAGGCAGCGCGTGACCTCGGCGATTTTGTCGACATCGACCGGTACCGACTCCTGGCGAAACGCGTTTAGTTCTTTTTCAGCTGATCGAAAGCGTCAGCAGCGGCCGCAATGGTCGTGTCAATGTCGGCATCCGTGTGGGCTGCTGAGACAAACCCGGCTTCGAAGGCCGACGGCGCAAGATAAATGCCGGCTGCCAGCATCAGGTTAAAAAAGCGGGTAAAGCGGTCGCGATCACACGCCATCACGTCGGCAAACGAGTCGACGCCGTTCTGCGGGGTGAAAAACACGCCAAACATCCCGCCGGCGCTCGTTGTGTGCAGATCCACACCTGCCGCGGCTGCTGTTTCGTGCAAGCCGCGCGCGAGTTTTTCCGTTGCAGCGCTGAGATTCTCGTAAAAACCCGGCGCGGAAACAGCATTCAGGGTGGCAAGCCCTGCCGCCATCCCCAAAGGGTTACCGGACAACGTACCGGCCTGGTACACCGGGCCATCCGGTGCAAGTTGCGCCATGATGTCGGCTCGCCCGCCGAACGCACCGACCGGCATGCCGCCGCCAACAATCTTCCCCAATGTGGTCAGGTCAGGCTTGATGTCATACAGCGCCTGCGCTCCGCCGGCCGCGACGCGAAAGCCGGTCATCACCTCGTCGAAAATCAATACGGTGCCGTGCCGGCTGCACAATTCGCGTAATGCCGAAAGAAATTCCGGGAGCGGCTTGACCATATTCATATTGCCGGCGATCGGCTCGACGATGATGCAGGCAATCTCCGCGCCCTGCCTGTCGAACAACTGTTCCAGCGCAGTGACGTCGTTAAACGGCAGGGTAAGCGTCAGGGCAGCCGTCGCCGCGGGCACCCCAGGCGACGTGGGGACACCAAAAGTCAGCGCGCCGGAACCAGCTTTTACCAGCAGCGAGTCAGCGTGTCCGTGATAACAGCCCTCAAACTTGACCAGTTTGTCGCGGCCAGTGTAGCCACGGGCCAGCCTGATGGCGCTCATCGTTGCCTCCGTTCCGGAGCTGACCATCCGCACCCGCTCGATCGACGGCATCACTTCAGTGACTTTCTTCGCCAGAGCTGTTTCGAGTTCTGTCGGTGCACCAAAGCTGAGACCACGGGCCGCGGTCTCCTGTACTGCGGCAATGATGTCGGGATGTGCGTGCCCGAGGATCATCGGACCCCACGAGCCGACATAGTCGACAAAACGGCGGCCGTCAGCAGAGTAGAGGTATGCACCCTCGGCGCGGGCAATGAAGACCGGGTCACCACCAACCGCACCGAATGCGCGGACCGGTGAGTTGACGCCGCCGGCGATGTAGCGACAAGCCTGTTGGTAAAGTTCTCTGGTCATCTGTGCAGCTTAACCCAGCAGGGCGGCATCCCTGAACAGCGTGGCGTAGTGGTGCGCCGCGCCCTCCGGATCACGATGTTCGAATACACCGGCGCAAACCGCCAGCATATCGGTGCCCGCCGCGATCAGCGTTGCGCCGTTGTCCGGGGTGATGCCGCCGATCGCGACCAGGTGTGTGTCCAGCTGCTCGCGAGCCTCAGCCAGTATCTCGACGTGGACACGGCTGGCGCCGCTCTTGGTACGCGACGGGAAGAAGCTGCCAAACGCGACGTAGTCGGCGCCCTCGTCGCAGGCGCGTCGGGCAAAGCTCACCGAGTTGTAACAGGAGGCGCCAATTATGGCGTCGTCACCAAGAAACTTGCGCGCGGCTTCCACCGTGCGGTCATCGCGGCCAAGATGGACGCCATCCGCATGCACCTCTTCGGCGAGACGGATATCGTCATTGATAATCAGCAATGCATCGTGCTCGTGACAGATATCACGCAGCGTTGCTGCTTCGCGCTTGCGCCGGCCATGATCGCGGCTTTTGTCGCGATACTGCACCATGACGGCACCGCCGACGACGGCGTGGCGCACTGCATTTGCCAGCAAACCGGCCTGGATGTAGTCGCTGTCGGTAATGGCATACAGCCCCCTGGGGAGCGCTGGCTTGCTCACTTCAGCGGGCCCTCGGGCAAGTGGAAAAACCGGTGCGGGACAAACTGGCCGGTGCCCGGTTGGAAACCGAGACGCAGGGCTTCCCAGGTGTAGCGTTGTGCCGCTGTTACGGCATCAATGATGTCCTCGCCGTGGGCCAGCAGCGCGGCGATGGCGGCGGCCAGTGTGCAGCCGGACCCGTGATAGGTATGGGGCAGGCGTGACCAGGTAAACACTTCGACTTCGCCACCTTTGTTGTACAGCTTGTTGTGTACTTCTGGTGTATCGGCGTCGGCGCCTTTGGCCAGCACCCATTGCGCGCCCAGTCCAACCAGCTGTGCGGCACGGTCTTCGTCTGTCCCCTTGTCGGGCGCCAGCGCGCGCAGCTCGGAATCGTTGGGTGTCAGAACAGTCGCCAGGGGCAGCAGGCGGGTGAGCAGGACGTCCAGCAACGAGTCCTCGGCCAGCTGCGCGCCCCCGGCAGCGACCAGCACCGGATCGAGTACCACCGGAATGTCGCGGTTTGCTTCCAGCAGGTCGGCAACCGCCAGCCCGATTTCGGCGTTTCCTAACAGCCCTATTTTAATCGCGGCGATGTCGAGGTCGCCGAGCACGGCTGCAGCCTGATCCGCAACCAATTGCGGGTTCACTGCGACAACCGAGGTGGCGTTATGAGTGTCCTGTACGGTCAGCGTGGTAATTACCGGGGCCGGATGTGCAGCCAGCGCCGTGATGGCCTGGATGTCGGCTGCCGCACCGGCGCCGCCGGACGGGTCATTGCCACTGATCACCAGAACGTTAGGTAAAGTGTTGTTCATTTGCAGATTGTATCTCCATCCCTGTTGTAGGAAGATTGCGGCCGCTAAGCACAGTATAGGACTGCAGCCGAATGAAGACATACATGTGCCTCATTTGTGGCTACATTTACGACGAAGAAAAAGGCGATCCGGAGGCGGGCATCGAGCCCGGCACCCGCTGGGACGACGTTCCGTTGGCATGGCGCTGCCCTGATTGCGGGGCTGGCAAGGAAGACTTCGACATGGTCGAGGTGTAATCGCCCGTCACCGGCGATTCAGTTGAAAACCCTGCTCATCCAGTAACTTTACCAGGCTGTCTTCGCCCACAAGGTGGAGTGCGCCGACGATTACAAGGTAGTCGTCTTCGTCGTCGAGCAGGTCGGTTATGTCTTCCAGCCAGCCGGCGTTCCGCGCAGCGACGAGCGAATTGTATACCTGCGGGAAACCATCGAACCCGCGTGTCAGTTCGCCACGCATGGCTGCCAGGTCGCCGCTACGCCATGCCCCGACCAGGGCGTCGATATCGGTTCCGATCTTGCTGGCGTCATCCAGTGTCTTGAGCAGGAAACGGCGCTGGGTATCGATGGGCATCTCGTCAAAGAATGCAATTTGCTCGCCGATTGTTTCCAGCCCGGTGATTGGCTTGTCATCATTGCGGGCGCGTTCGAGAAAATAGAACTCGACCCCGAGCGCAGGATTGAAGCCCATTTTCACCATCTGCAGTTCCACGACAGTCAGCGCAGCGAACCACGGTTCGACGGCGCCCAGCATCTCCAGTTCGATATCCATGCCGGCAGCAGTCCGGGCAGCGGTATTCCATGCCTCTTCACCCAGCAAGTCGCGCAGGCTGCCATTGTCGATCATTGCAGCGGTCATCATCTCCCGCTGCATGGTCGACACGTCGAGGTCATCCATGTCCAGTTCCATTACCAGCTGCTCGGCTTCCGCATATACCTCGTCGTAAACCTCTGGTAACGGGTAGTCCTGGGGGCGCAGCAGGTGTATGGAGCCCAGCAGGAACACGCTGTTCGATTCGCCCTGGACTTCCCAGACGATATGTTCGCCGGCGTCGTTCGGCACATCATCGCTATTGTCCGGACTGCAACCTCCCGCCAGCACCAGCAGCGCGACTACCGCGACAGATATCGTGCGGTAATACTCAGTCACACCAGATCACCGCAGTAGCGATGGTGCCGTCGTCGTACAGATCGACACAGCGAAAAGCCGGCGGCTCGTCGCTGAGGCCAAATTCATCCTGGTTGGCAGCGAACTGACGGCAGGTGGAAGGAGTAGACAGCAGCATGATGTCGTCACGGCGGTTGTCGTAAGCCTGATGCACATGTCCCCACAGCAGGCAGCGGACATTGTCGTGCTTGTCGACGATATCCCACAGATCAGCCGCATTGCGTAAAGGCACAGTATCGAGCCAGCGGCTGCCGGCTGACACCGGATGGTGATGCAGCGCCAGCAGCGCGTGGCTGTCCGGATTGGCGGCCAGCTGCTCGTCCAGGGCGACCAGACCGGCATCGCTGATGCGGCCCCCGGCATCGCCGGCCGTATGGGTATCAAGCAGCACCAGCAGCCAGTCTCCGAAGCGTGCGGTGCCGCAGTACTGGAACGGCGCCTGCGTCAGCATTTCCTGCATGTATTGTGGCGCATCGTGGTTGCCTGGCAGGCAGTAAACCGGCAGACCCATTGCGGCGAGACTGTCGCGGAACAACCGGTAAGCGCCGCGGCTTTCATCCTGTGCGATATCACCGGTGACAAGCACGGCGTCGGCCGGATAGTTGTTGGCCTGCGCCGTCGCCAGGGTGGCGCACAGGCTGTCGAGAGTTCGTACACCACGCATCTCACCGTCGCGCCCGGCAAACAGGTGCGGGTCAGTAAAATGCAGGATGCGCCGGAAATCGCTCATGCTGGCCCCAGGCTGGTGTACCTACTCTTGCTATTCCGCAGCATATAGGAAAAGCACGCCCGCAGGAGCGGCCTCAGCCGCGAACCCGGAACCGCGCTGATGTGACCAGCCCGCGAACTTCGTTGTCGGAGCGGCTTCAGCCGCGAGCGTCAATAGCGATAATGCTCGGGCTTGTACGGACCGTCTTCCGACACGTTGATGTACTTGGCCTGTTCCGGGCGCAGCCGCGTCAGCTTGGCGCCTACCCGATCCAGATGCAGCCGCGCCACGCGCTCGTCGAGGTGCTTTGGCAGCACGTAGACGTCGTTTTCGTAGTTGTCACGGTTTTGCCACAGCTCGATCTGTGCAATGACCTGGTTGGTAAACGAGTTGGACATGACAAAGCTGGGGTGACCGGTGCCACAACCGAGATTGATCAGGCGCCCCTGGGCCAGCAGGATGATGCGGTTGCCGTTGGGCAGGATAACGTGGTCAACCTGCGGCTTGATGTTTTCCCACTCATATTTTTCCAGCGCGGCGACATCGATTTCGTTGTCGAAGTGACCGATGTTGCACAGGATGGCCTGGTCTTTCATACGCAGGACATGGTCATGGGTGATTACGTGATAGTTGCCGGTGGCGGTAACCACGATGTCGACCTGGCCGATTACATCTTCCACCGTGACGACCTCGTAGCCTTCCATGGCGGCCTGCAGGGCGCAGATCGGGTCGACTTCGGTGACCAGAACCTTGGCGCTGAGTGCGCGCAATGATTGCGCCGAGCCTTTGCCGACATCGCCGTAACCGCACACCAGTGCGACTTTACCGGCGATCATCACGTCCGTAGCGCGCTTGATGCCGTCGACCAGCGATTCGCGGCAGCCATACAGGTTGTCGAACTTGCTCTTGGTAACGGAGTCGTTGACGTTGATGGCCGGAAACGGCAGCTCGCCGGCTGCGGCCAGCTGGTACAGGCGGGCAACACCTGTCGTGGTTTCTTCGGTTACGCCGTCGATGGCCTTGAACAGCTTGCCGTACCAGCCCGGATTGCTGTCCAGGCGCTTGCGAATCGAGGCGAACAATGCACGTTCTTCCTCGCTGCCGGGGTTGTCCAGAACACTCGGGTCCTGTTCTGCGCGGGCTCCCAGCGTTACCAGCAAGGTGGCGTCACCACCGTCATCAAGAATACGGTTGGGTACGCCGCCGTCATGCCATTCCATGATGCGGTGGGTGTACTCCCAGTATTCGTCCAGCGTCTCGCCCTTGAAAGCAAACACCGGCGTGCCGCCTGCTGCAATGGCTGCGGCGGCATGATCCTGTGTTGAGTAGATGTTGCACGATGCCCAGCGCACCTCGGCACCCAGCTCGATCAGCGTCTCGATCAGCACCGCTGTCTGGATCGTCATGTGCAGTGAACCGGCGATACGTGACCCTTCCAGCGGTTTCTTGCCCGCATATTCCTCGCGTACTGCCATCAGCCCCGGCATTTCCGTTTCGGCAATGGCGATTTCCTTGCGGCCAAACTCGGCCAGGCCGATGTCGGCTACCTTGTAATCAGGCGCAACTTTTTCCAGCGGTGTGCTCATTTGTTTCTCCAGTTTTCTGCGGGCGCGGCGCTGCCGTACCCCGTTAATCAGTGCCCGTCAGCCGCACCTTGGCGGAGTCGCGCAGGGCTTCGACCTTGTCCAGTCGCTCCCAGGTGAATTGCTGCTCGCTACGGCCAAAATGCCCGTAGCTGGCGGTTGCCTTGTAGATCGGCCGCACCAGGTCCAGCATCTTGCGGATGCCGTATGGCGTGAGATCAAAGTGCTCGCGCACCAGGTCAGCCAGGCGCGCCGAGTCGAGCCGGCCGGTACCAAAAGTCTCGATGCTGATCGAGGTCGGCTTCGCCACGCCAATTGCATACGACACCTGGATCTCACAGCGGTCGGCCAGTCCGGCGGCGACTATGTTTTTCGCCACATAGCGCGCGGCATAGGCGGCGGAACGATCGACCTTGGACGGATCCTTGCCGGAGAACGCGCCACCACCATGGCGCGCCATGCCGCCATAGGTGTCGACGATGATCTTGCGGCCGGTCAGGCCACAGTCACCCATCGGGCCGCCGACGACGAAACGCCCGGTCGGGTTGATGTGCACGTTTTCCTGCGGGCAGTCATCCAGCCATTCGCGCGGCAGGACCGGTTCGAGGATTTCGGCACGCACGCCGTCGTAAATATCTTTCTGGCTGATGTCATCATCGTGCTGCGTAGACAACACCACCGCGTCCAGTCCAGCTGGCTGGTTGTCGACATACTTCAGCGTAACCTGGCTTTTTGCGTCCGGCCGCAGCCACCCGAGCTTGCCGCTCTTGCGGACTTCGGCCTGGCGCCGTACCAGCCGGTGGGCGTAGGTAATGGCGGCGGGCATCAGCACGTCAGTCTCGTTTGTGGCGTAGCCGAACATCAGGCCCTGGTCGCCGGCGCCCTGGTTTTCTTTCACGTCGCGGTCAACGCCCTGGGCAATATCGCCGGACTGCTTGCCGATTGCGTTGAGCACGGCGCAGGATTTTCCGTCAAAGCCGAGGTCGGAGCTGTCGTAACCTATTTCGAGAATTGTCTCGCGAGTCAGTTTCTCCAGGTCGACCCATGCCGACGTGGTGATTTCGCCGGCGATGATCGCCATGCCGGTCTTGACCATAGTCTCGCAGGCAACACGTGCGCTCGGGTCTTCGGCGATGATTGCGTCGAGCACGGCATCAGAAATCTGATCAGCCATTTTGTCGGGATGACCTTCCGAGACCGACTCGGAAGTGAACAGGTAATTTTTTTGCATCGGGGTGATCTTTGGCGATAACAGCCGGCTAGTATACTCTGCAACGCCCCCCGACGACATCTGGAGATCTCATGGCCGCCCTGGAAACACCGGTTTGCGATTTTGGCGCCCCGGCCCCCGACTTCGAGCTGGCCGGCGTCGATGGCCGGCGCTGGAGCCTGGCGGACGTACGCGGCGAGAACGGCACGCTGGTGATGTTCATTTGTAACCATTGTCCTTTCGTGAAATCTGCTATCGACCGCATCATCCGTGACGCGCGTGAGCTGGCCGGGCAGGGGGTTGGCAGCGTGGCCATTATGTCGAACGATACGGCGACCTACCCGGCTGATTCCTTTGACAACATGAGGCATTGGGCGAAAGAGCTGGACTTCCCGTTCCCCTACCTGATCGATGAAACCCAGGATGTTGCGCGCGCCTACGGGGCCGTGTGCACGCCGGATTTTTTCGGCTACAACGCCGACCTCGAGCTGCAGTACCGTGGCCGCCTCGACGCCGGTCGGACCGGGCCGCCGCCGGCCGGTGCGCCGCGCGATCTGTACCAGGCCATGGCGATGGTTGCCGCTACCGGCAAGGGACCCCAGGAGCAGACAGCCAGCATCGGCTGCAGCATCAAGTGGGCCGACTAGGTCGGCTTTCTACAAGCCCAACAAAACCATCCGCAGCATTCTTGCTGCCGAGTCTCGGATAGTCCCCCGGCCTGTGCCGCCGGCGGCGCTGCAGACGATTGATGAAAGGTGTGGTCTGGGTGACAATGCGCGCGCCTTAACACCCGCGAGAGTAATAAATGCCTACGCGCAGAGACCTGGCCAATGCGATCCGTGCACTGAGCATGGACGCAGTGCAAAAAGCCAATTCCGGCCACCCTGGCATGCCGATGGGCATGGCCGATATCACAGAAGTTTTGTGGAACGATTTCCTCAGGTTCAATCCTGCCAACCCCGGTTGGCACAACCGTGACCGTTTCGTGTTGTCGAACGGGCATGGCAGCATGTTGTTGTACTCGGCGTTGCATCTTTCCGGTTACGACCTGTCGCTCGATGAGCTGAAGAACTTTCGTCAGCTTGGTTCGAAAACTCCGGGCCACCCGGAGTACGGCATGACACCCGGGGTCGAAACGACCACCGGGCCGCTCGGCCAGGGCCTGGCAAACGCAGTCGGCATGGCAATCGCCGAAAAAAACCTGGCAGCACGCTACAACCGACCGGGATTCGACATCGTCAATCACGAGACCTACGTGTTTGCCGGTGATGGCTGCCTGATGGAGGGCATTTCCCACGAGGTTTGTTCTCTGGCCGGCACCCTCGGGCTGGGCAAACTGATCGTTTTGTACGATGACAACGGTATTTCTATCGATGGCGAAGTAGACGGCTGGTTTACCGAAAAGACCGCGCAGCGCTTTGAGGCTTACGGCTGGCACGTGATTGACGCAGTCGACGGCCACGAGGCTGACGCCGTGCGCCGGGCGATTGATGTGGCGCGTTCAGTGCATGACAAACCGACGCTGATCTGCTGCCGCACGGTCATCGGCTGGGGTTCGCCGAACAAGCAGGGCACGGCCGACACGCATGGTGCTCCTCTGGGCGACGATGAGATTGCCGAAGTACGCAAAACCATTGGCTGGGAACACCCGCCGTTCGAAATACCGAGTGAGATTCGCGCGCACTGGGATGCACGCGAGCGCGGCGCTGCCGTCGAGGCTCACTGGCAGGAGCTGTTCGCCGAGTACGAAAAGAAATACCCGGAGCTGGCCGCGGAGTATCAGCGCCGCATGACCGGTGACCTGCCGCCTGACTGGGAAGGGCGTGCCGGGGAATTTATCGAGCAGGTCGACAAAGAGGCGGCCGACAAGGCGACGCGCAAGTCATCGCAGGCGGCGCTCAACGGCTTCGGGCCCATGCTGCCTGAGCTTATTGGTGGTTCAGCCGACCTGACCGGGTCCAACGGCACTTACTGGTCGGGGTCCGAGGTGATGAGTGCGGCCAACCCGCAGGGTAATTACATCTATTTCGGCGTGCGCGAGTTTGGCATGTCCGGCATTCTCAACGGGCTGGCGCTGCACGGCGGCTTTATCCCGTATGGCGCCACATTCCTGGTGTTCTCCGATTACGCGCGTAACGCGGTGCGGCTCGCGGCGCTGATGAAAATCCCCAGTATTTTTGTCTACACCCACGACTCGGTCGGGCTGGGCGAAGATGGCCCGACACACCAGCCGGTCGAGCACCTCGCGAGCCTGCGTATTATTCCTGATATGTCGGTCTGGCGGCCGTGCGATACAGTCGAATCCGCAGTTGCGTGGCGCCAGACGCTCGAGCAGCGCAGGGGGCCGGCCTCGCTGGTGTTTACCCGCCAGGGAGTACCGTACCAGCCGCGCAGCAAAGAGCAGATTGCCAACATCGCACGCGGCGGGTATGTGCTCGCCGACTGCGAGGGCGCACCCGAGCTGGTGCTTATAGCAACCGGCTCGGAAGTTGCGCTTGCCATGCAGGCGTCGGCAGCACTGGCTGATAGTGGCCGTCGTGTGCGTGTGGTTTCGATGCCGTGCGCGGACATTTTTAACCAGCAGGACGCGACTTATCGCGATAGTGTTTTACCGCCGGAAGGGCGTCGCATTGCAATTGAGGCCGGGGTGCCGGATTACTGGTATCGCTACGTGGGCAGCACCGGCCGGGTAATAGGTATAGAGCGTTTTGGCGAATCAGCGCCGGGCGCGCAGGTTTTTGAGCATCTTGGAGTAACCGCAGAGCGCATCGTTGCTGAGGCAGAGAGTCTGCTGCAGGCACCGGCCCAGGCGTTCGCAGGATAGGAGCAACACAATGGCTATCAAAGTAGCAATCAATGGATTTGGCCGTATCGGCCGGCTTACCTTACGCGCTGTTTTCGAAACGCAGCGCACCGGCGAAATCGATTTCGTCGCGATCAACGACCTGGGTGATGTGGATACCAACGCATACCTTATGAAGCACGATACGGCGCACGGGCCGTTTCCTGGCAGCGTCGAAAAAGACGGTGATGACCTGATCATCAACGGCGACCGGCTGCGGGTGTTTTCTCAGCCTGACCCGACCAAGCTGCCGTGGGAAGAGCTGGGCGTCGACGTGGTGCTGGAGTGCACCGGCGTGTTCCGCACGCGGGAAAAGGCCGGTCTGCACCTGCAGGCGGGCGCCAAGAAGGTGCTGATATCCGCGCCGGCGGGTAAGGATGCTGATGCGACCGTGGTCTATGGCGTTAATCACGGTGTGTTGAAAGCCAGTGACACCATCGTATCGAATGCCTCATGCACAACGAACTGCCTGGCACCGATGGTCAAGCCACTGCATGAAAAAGTCGGGCTGGAGCGTGGGCTGATGACCACCATTCATGCCTATACCAACGACCAGGTACTGACCGACGTGTATCACAAGGATCTGCGCCGGGCGCGCTCGGCGACAATGTCGATGATCCCGACAAAGACCGGTGCCGCAGCAGCGGTTGGCCTGGTGCTGCCGGAACTCGACGGCAGGCTGGACGGTTTTGCCGTGCGCGTGCCGACTATCAACGTCTCATTGGTCGACCTGAGTTTTGTTGCCTCGCGTGACACTTCGGTGGACGAGATCAATGCCATCATGCGCGACGCAGCCGATGGCGAAATGCGCGGCATCGTCCAGTACGTCGATGAACCGCTGGTGTCGATCGACTTCAATCACGTGCCGTACTCATCGTCATTCGATTCTTCGATGACCAAGGTGTCCGGTAACCTGGTGAAGGTTTGTTCCTGGTATGACAACGAGTGGGGTTTCTCCAACCGCATGCTCGACACCATGCTGGCGATGATGAACGCCTGACGGGCAACGCATGCTGAAAATGACGGAACTCGATCTCGCGGGTAAGCGGCTGCTTATCCGCGAGGATCTCAACGTGCCGGTTGACGAAGGCACAGTGGCCAGCGATGCCCGCATTCGTGCGGCCATCCCAACGCTCGAGGCCGCGCTGGACGCCGGTGCCGCGGTAATGGTGATGTCCCATCTGGGGCGTCCCGCCGAGGGCGAGTACGAAGAGAAGTTTTCGCTGGCGCCGGTCGCCAGGCGGTTGGGCGAGTTGCTCGAGCGCCAGGTGCGGCTGCAGCGCGACTGGCTCGATGGTTTCGACATCGAGCCGCGGGAAATCGTGCTGTGCGAAAACGTCCGTTTCAACAGGGGCGAAAAGGGCAATGACCCGGAGCTGGCGCGGCGCATGGCTGCGCTTTGCGACATTTTCGTCATGGACGCCTTCGGCACTGCGCACCGTGCGCAGGCCAGCACCGAGGGCGTTGCGCGATACGCTGATGTCGCGTGCGCCGGCCCGCTGCTGGTGCGCGAGCTGCAAATGCTCCACCAGGCTCTGGATGAACCGCGACGCCCGCTGGTGGCAATTGTCGGCGGCTCCAAGGTTTCGACAAAGCTGACGGTGCTCGAAACGCTGCTGCAAAGAGTTGACCAGCTCATCGTGGGTGGCGGCATCGCCAACACATTCATCGCGGCGGCCGGTCACTCGGTCGGTAACTCGCTTTACGAGGAGGACCTGGTCGATGATGCTAAACGCCTGGTTGCCCTGGCTCGCGAGCGCGATGCAAAAATACCGCTGCCGGTCGATGTAGTCGTTGCCCGCGAATTCTCGGCAGATGCCGCAGCCATTACCCGCGATATCGACGATGTGCGTGACGACGAACTGATCCTGGATATCGGCCCGCAGACAGCGAAAAACTATGCCGCCTACATGGGCAGCGCCGGGACCGTGGTGTGGAACGGTCCGGTCGGTGTATTCGAATTCGACCAGTTCGGCGCCGGTACCCGCGTGCTGGCTGAGGCGATAGCCGCAAGCGATGCCTTTTCAGTGGTCGGTGGTGGGGACAGTCTCGCCGCGCTCGACAAATACGGGCTCGCCGATCGCATGTCCTATCTTTCCACCGGCGGCGGCGCCTTCCTGGAGTTTCTCGAGGGCAAGACCTTGCCCGCCGTTACTGCGCTCGAAGAGGCAGACTGCTTGTAACCTGTGGGAGCGGCTTCCAGCCGCGACTGCGACGTCGCGATGTTCTGATTTGGGTAGCGACTGATGGTGGACAGGCAGGGTAAAAGGAGTCGAACCGGCCCGGTTGGTTCGACGATTGTTGATGGAGCAGGACGAACTTGTAACCGCTGCAGGAGCGCCTCTTGTGGAAGCGGTTCCTGAGGGAGCGGCTTCAGCCGCGAACGGCTACAATCCGGGTCTATGACAATGGAAAATGTTCGGCGGCGGACGAAAATCGTCGCAACCCTGGGCCCGGCCACGGATGACGAAGCAGTGCTGCGTGAGCTTATTCGTGCCGGCTCGAACGTGCTGCGCCTCAATTTTTCCCACGGCAGCCGCGAAGATCAGCTGAGGCGGATTGCGGCCGCCCGTCGCGTTGCGGCCGACCTGGGGCGGGATGTCGGCCTGCTGGGCGACCTGCAGGGACCAAAGATCCGCATCCAGCGCTTCAGTGACGGTCCTGTGATGCTGACCGAGGACGCTACCTTTGTTATCGACTCGCAGCACGACCCGGACGCCGGCAATGAAGAAATCGTCGGCACGACGTATCCGCAGCTGGCTCACGACCTCGAGCCCGGCGATACCCTGATGATCAACGATGGTCATATCGAAATCGAAGTTGTCGCGACCGAGGGTACCCGGGTTGTTGGCAGGGTAGTCATTGGCGGTGAGCTGTCGGACAACAAGGGAATCAACCGCAAGGGTGGCGGTCTGTCAGCGACAGCGCTCACTGAAAAGGACAAAAAAGACATCGTCACCGCAGCCGAGCAGAATCTCGACTACGTTGCTATCTCTTTTCCGCGTGGTGCCGAGGACGTACAGGACGCGCGCCGCCTGTTGCGCGCTGCCGGCGGCGACGGTTTTATCGTCGCCAAGATCGAGCGCGCCGAGGCAGTCGAGAATATCGATTCCATTCTGCAGGTCAGCGATGCCGTCATGGTGGCCCGGGGTGATCTCGGCGTTGAGATTGGCGATGCAGAATTGCCGGGGGTGCAGAAAGACCTTATCAACAAGGCGCGCGACGCGAATCGAACGGTCATTACCGCGACTCAGATGATGGAGTCTATGGTGACCAGCCAGATTCCGACCCGTGCCGAAGTGCTGGACGTTGCCAACGCGGTCATCGACGGTACCGATGCAGTCATGCTGTCGCAGGAAACCGCAATCGGCAAATACCCGGTAAAGGTGATCGAGACGGTCGAGCGGGTGTGTCTTGGCGCCGAGCGTCGGCGCGAAACACAGATTTCCGGGCACCGTATCGACGCGCTTTTCGAAACCACCGACGAAGCAATTGCCATGGCGACGATGTACATCGCCAATCACTTCGATGTCGAGGCAATTTTTGCCCTGACTGAATCGGGCTCGACGGCATTGTGGATGTCGCGTATTCGCTCCGGTATCCCGATATTTGCGCTGACACGGCACGAAGCAACACGCCGTCGCGCCACCTTGTATCGCGGTGTTTATCCGGTCGATTTTGATGTTCTGCAGGCTCAACCCGGCAGGGTGGGCGAGTACGTGCTTAGTCAGATGCTCAAGTCTGGCGTGGTCAGTAAAGGCGACCGGGTTATTTTCACCCGCGGCGACCTGTCGGGCATTTCCGGTGGCACCAATACCATGAAGATTGCGGTAGTCAGCTAGCCGCCTCGCCCAGGTGGTTAGAAGCGTGCTGGTGCTGATTCGGCGAGTGTTGACGGGATTGCTGCTGCTGGCAGCAGTGCTGGCCATTGTCGGCTACTGGTTGCTGCAAGCCAGCCTGCCGTCGCTCGACGGGCAAATCGAAACCGCCGGACTTGCCGCCACGGTCACCGTGGAGCGGGACGAGCTGGGCATCGCGACGATTACTGCGGCAAACCGGCTGGATGCGGCCTACGCGACCGGCTTCGTGCACGCGCAGGAGCGTTTTTTCCAGATGGATCTGCAGCGTCGTGTTGGTGCCGGCGAGCTGGCAGCACTGTTTGGCGCTGCTGCTCTGTCACTGGACAAGGCCAACCGCCTGCATCGGTTTCGCTGGCGTGCAGATAAGCTGACAGAGCAACTCGTTCCGCGTGATCGCGCGCTGTACGAGGCGTATACCAATGGCGTCAATGCCGGTCTTGCTGCCCTGGCAGTGCGGCCATTCGAATACCTGCTGCTTGGGGTCGCCCCCGAGCCGTGGCGTATCGAAGACAGCCTGCTGACGGTCTACAGCATGTACTTCGAGCTCAATGACGAGTCGGCGCGGCGCGACTCACAGCTGGGCCTGCTGCGCGACGTGCTGCCTGCCCCGTTGTACCAGTGGCTGGTGCAGCCCGGTACGGAATGGGATGCCCCGCTGCGTGGCGGGCCGGCGGTGGCAGCACCGCTGCCGGGTCCGGAAGTTGTCGACCTGCGCGAGCTACCCGAACCGTTGTTCGAGGCGGCCAGCGCGCGGGAGCAAACCCGGGTGGTGCATGGCAGTAACAACTGGTCGGTGAGCGGCGACCGTTCGGCAGACGGTCGCGCCATGGTTGCCGGCGACATGCACCTGGGCCACGCGGTGCCAAACATCTGGTTCCGTGCCCGTATCCGGGTGCCGGCGGTTGACCTCGACATCACCGGTGTGACCCTGCCCGGTACGCCGCTGGTCGTCGCCGGCAGCAATCGTCATGTGGCCTGGGCGTTTACCAACTCGTATGGCGACTGGCAGGACCTGGTAGTCCTCGAGACCGACCCGCAGCGCCCGCAATATTACCGGGCAGGCGACGACTGGCTGGCCTTCGACGAGGTGGTCGAGCACATTTCGGTAAAAGGCGGACCGACAGAAGAGCTGCTGATCCGTCAAACCCAGTGGGGCCCGGTCATCGATACCGATCACCAGGATCGCGAGCGTGCATTACGCTGGATTGCCCATCTGCCGGCTGCAATGAACGCCGCCATTACTGATTTCGAAACCGCGCATTCCATTGAGCAGGCGATCGCCGTGGCCAACAGGGTCGGCGCGCCGCCGCAAAACTATGTGGTTGCAGACAGGGATGGCCATATCGGCTGGACCATCATGGGTCGTATCCCGCGCCGTAGCGGTTTCGATCCGGCCACCCCCATCTCGTGGGCCGACGGTGATGGCTGGCAGGGCTGGGTGGAGCCGGGCGACTATCCGCGTATCGTCGATCCGCCGGCTGGCGTGTTGTGGACAGCCAATGCGCGCACCGTGGATGGCGACTGGCTGGCATTGCTGGGGCAGGGCAATCACCCGACAGGCGCACGGGCAGGGCAAATTCGCGACGGCCTGCTGGCGCGAGATCGCCTCACCATCGATGACATGCTGGCAATCCAGCTGGATAACCGGGCAGTCTTCCTGCAGCGCTGGCAGCAACTGCTGGTTTCGCTGCTGACGCCTGAAGCCGTTGCCGAACGTCCGGTACGTGGCGAGCTGCGCCAGCTGGTACAGCAGTGGGGCGGGCGTGCTGCGGTTGACTCGGCCGGTTACCGGCTGGTGCGGGCCTTTCGCCTGGATGCCATGCGTGCGATTAGCGATGCGTTGCTGGCGCCGGTGCGTGAGCAGATTCCCGATTTCAGGCTGACCGCGCATAGCCAGCTCGAGCGTCCCGTGTGGCAGGTTATTTCACAGCAGCCAGTGCACCTGCTCGGGCCACAGTATGCGAGCTGGGACGATTTTCTGCTGGCTGTAGTCGATACAACGATTGATTACTTTGGTGATTTTGAAGGTGGTCTGGCCGATCGCACCTGGGGTGAGTTCAACACCATGCGCATCGCCCATCCGCTGACGCGTGGCGTGCCGCTGTTGTCACGCTGGCTCAACATGCCGCCAAACCGCCTGCCCGGAGATGCGAACATGCCGCGGGTGCAGGGACCGGCTTTCGGTGCTTCGCAGCGTATGGCGGTGTCGCCGGGAAACGAGGAAGAGGGTTATTTTCACATGCCCGGTGGCCAGAGTGGTCATCCGCTGTCGCCCTTTTATGGGTCCGGCCATGACGACTGGGCAGAAGGTCAGCCAACCCCGTTCCTGCCCGGACCGGCGCAGCATCACCTGACGCTGGCGCCTGTCGCCAACCAAAAAGGACAGTAGCATTGCGAACCGGAACCTTTCTGGCTATTGCGTTGTTCGTCCTGGTCAGCCTGGCGCACGCAGCCCGGCTGGTGTGGCAGCTGCGGGTAACCATCGACGACTGGGTCGTCCCGATGTGGGTCAGCGCGTTCGGTGTCGTTGTGCCGGTAGTCGTTGCGATCCTGTTATTTCGCGAGCTCAGATAGCAAGTCGGTGGGGATTGGGATGCAGCGCCGGCTGCGGTACGCTGGCAGCCTGACATCTGGCTCCGGGCAGAGTCCGGCAGACCAGGAGCGCAACACCGAGGGAACAACATGACGACGACCTGCTTGAGAATCGGCTGGCTACTGACGCTGGTTGCGGTGCTGGCAACGCTGCAAGGCTGCGCAGCCGTTGCAGTGGGTGCCGTGAAGACCGCCATCAAGGTGCCGGTCGCCGTCGGTGGCGCGGTGGTGGATATGGCGGTGGAAACCGACAAAGAAAAAGCGGCGAAAGAGGAAAAGCGGCGCGGAAAAGAGGACCGCGACGGTGCGCGCTCCCCCTCCCCCGGGCAGTAGTTCAGGCAGTATCCGGGTTGGCGCCCCGGGCGATTAGTGTCTTGTAGTTGCAGAGGCGTCCCGGCATCCGCAGGAAACGATTGGCCCGGCTGGCGGTAAGTTCCGAATAACAGGGTTTTC
This sequence comes from Gammaproteobacteria bacterium, assembly GCA_013003425.1. Lineage (NCBI taxonomy): Bacteria > Pseudomonadati > Pseudomonadota > Gammaproteobacteria > Gammaproteobacteria bacterium. The sequence goes on from JABDJB010000106.1 coordinate 17,327, forward strand.
CGCGCTGCAGCACGGGCAGGTACAATGACCGGATGAGCAAGAGATTCTCCGGTACCGACACCTACGTCGCTGACGACGATTTGAGCATGGCGGTAAACGCCGCCGTCACCCTGCAGCGGCCGCTGCTGGTGAAAGGCGAGCCGGGCACCGGCAAAACCCAGCTGGCACAGGAAATTGCCCGCTCGCTGGGCATGCCGCTGCTCGAGTGGCATATCAAGTCCACCACAAAGGCACGCCAGGGGCTGTACGAATACGACGCCGTCGCCCGATTGCGCGACTCGCAGCTCGGTGATGACAAGGTGAAGGACATTGCCAACTACATCGTGCGCGGCAAGCTGTGGGAAGCGTTTGCCAGCGACGAACAGCCGGTGTTGCTGATCGACGAAATCGACAAGGCCGACATCGAGTTCCCCAATGACCTGCTGCAGGAACTCGATCGCATGGAGTTCTACGTCTACGAAACACGTAAGCTGGTCAAAGCGCGACACCGTCCCGTGGTTATTATCACCAGCAATAACGAGAAAGAGCTGCCGGACGCCTTCCTGCGGCGGTGCTTCTTTCACTACATCGCTTTTCCCGATCGCGACACTATGGCGAAAATCATCGATGTGCATTTCCCGGATCTGAAAAAAGACCTGCTGCACGAAGCGCTGGAAACATTTTTCACCGTGCGCGACGTACCGGGCCTGAAGAAACGCCCGTCGACATCGGAATTGCTGGACTGGATCAAGCTGCTGCTGGCCGAGGACATACCGGCCGAAGTGTTACGCGGCGAGGATGCGCGCAAGGCGATTCCAATCATGCACGGTGCGCTGCTGAAGAATGAACAGGACGTACACCTGTTTGAGCGGCTTGTATTTCTCGACAAGCAGAATGCTCGTTGAATTTTTCTTCCTGCTGAAAAAAGCCGGGCTGCCGGTCTCGATTACCGAGTTCCTGGCGCTGCTCGGCGCGCTCGACAAGCGTGTCGCCGCTGCCACTATTGATGACTTCTATTACCTGGCGCGCGCCTGCCTGGTAAAAGATGAGCGTCATTACGACCGCTTCGACCAGGTCTTTGCTGCGCATTTCAAAGGTGCCGAGGCGAAATTTGCCGCCGTTACCGGTGAGGTGCCGCTGGATTGGCTGCGCAAACAGGCCGAACTGCTGCTGAGCGAAGAGGAAAAACAGCGCATCGAGTCGCTCGGTGGCTGGGAACAGCTGATGAAAACGCTGGCCGAACGACTTGCAGAGCAGGAAGGCCGGCACCAGGGCGGCAACAAGTGGATCGGCACCGCCGGCACCTCGCCATTCGGCGCCTATGGTTACAACCCGGAAGGCGTGCGTATCGGCCAGGAGGGCGCCGGCCAGCGTAGTGCCGTAAAGGTGTGGGACAAGCGGATGTACCGCAATCTCGATGACAGCATCGAGCTGGGCACCCGTAATATCAAGCTGGCGCTACGCCGGTTGCGCCGTTTCGCCCGCGAAGGTGCCGCCGAGGAGCTTGACCTTGACGACACCATTACCGCAACAGCCCGCAACGCCGGCTGGCTTGATATCCGCATGGTGCCCGAGCGGCACAATGCGATGAAGCTGCTGCTGTTTCTCGATGTTGGCGGTTCCATGGACCCGCATGTGCGCGTCTGCGAAGAGCTGTTCTCAGCCGCGCGCAGCGAGTTCAAGCACATGGAGTATTTTTACTTTCACAATTTCGTTTATGAAAACCTGTGGAAAGACAACTATCGCCGTCATGCAGAACGCACTCCGACTTTCGAGGTCATGCGCAGGTTCAACAAGGAGTATCGCGTTGTTTTTGTCGGCGATGCCATGATGAGCCCGTACGAGATTACCGTGGCTGGTGGCAGCATCGAGCACTGGAATGAAGAATCCGGTGTGGTGTGGATGCAGCGGTTGCTGCAGCATTTTCCTCACGCTATCTGGCTCAATCCCGAGCCGGCCGGCGCCTGGCGTCACATCCCGTCGGTTCGTATTACCCGTGAACTGCTGCAGGACCGCATGTACCCGCTGACGCTTGAAGGACTCGATGCCGGAATTCGTGAACTGAAGCGCACCGCGCCACCAATGATATTGGGGTCAGACCGAGATTATTTGTGACAATTGCAGTTGGTCTTGTCGCAGCAGGGTCTTCGCGCAAGAATTGTCACAAATAATCTCGGTCTGACCCCTTATTTTCTTATTTTTTCAGCGGGTGATCATCCGGCAGTTCGTGTCGGATCCAGGTTGCCAGCCGGTGTCGTATCGCCGGCAGTGAGAGCTGGTCGTTGGGCAGGGGAATGATCTTCTTGTCGTGCACCAGCAAGCGGTAGACGTATTGCAGCTTCTCGCTGGCTGAGTCGGTCGGTTCGAACTCGACAATCTGGCGCCGCACGGCGTCCTGCATCACGACGCGCATGGCCTCTTTAACCAATGCATTCTCGTTTTTGAGTTTTTTCATACTTTCAATTCCAGACCGGAACCAGGTTGGGGTTCAGTTGTGATAGTGGACTTCCAGCACGATCAGGCTGTGCTCGGCACCATCGATCACGATAGTTACTTCATCGTCGACGGCTTTACCGAGCAGGGCGCGGGCGACCGGTGAGTCCACGCTGATATAGGCCTGGTCGTGATCGATCTCATCGGGACCGACGATGCGGTACTGGTTGCTCGTTCCGTCGTCGCGCCCGACCCGGATCCAGGCGCCGAAGCGCACGGTGTCGTCCTCTGCAAATTCAGTGATCACTTTCAGCGAGGGCATGCGTTTCTGCAGGTAGCGGATACGCCGGTCGATGCCGCCCAGCTGTTTCTTGCGGTATATATATTCGGCATTTTCGGAGCGATCGCCCTCGGCAGCGGCTGCGGACAACGCGTCGACGACCGCGCGCCGTTTCAGCCATAACTCACGTACCTCCTGCTGCATCGTCGTATAGCCGGGTTCGGTTATATAGGGCGACGATTTCGGCGGTGGCGGGCGCCAGCGTCCCATTACAGCGCCGTCTGTTCCTCTTTGGCTGCGCCAGCAACAAGCGCCGCGATGTCCGCCTGCAGCTGCGACGAGTGCGTATCCGGATCAACCTTTGCATAGTGTTTTGCAATGCGGCCGTCGGGATCGATAACGAAAGTCTGCCGGCTCGACAATTTAAGCAGACCGTAGTTTCTCAACACGCCATAGGCCCTGGTTGTCGTCATGTCGGTATCGGCCAGCAGCGGAAATGGCAGGCTGTATTTCTCAGCGAATTCTGCGTGGGATTTCACGTCATCGACACTGACACCGAGTATCGACACGCCCATCTTGCGAAACTTGAAAATGTCATCGCGAAAAGCGCAGGCTTCTGTGGTGCAGCCGGGCGTGTCGTCTTTCGGGTAGAAATACATCACCACCCATTTGCCGCGATAGTCATCGACAGCGTGCGTCTTGCCTTTCTGATCGAGCAGCTCGAACGACGGAGCCATCTCGCCGACCGCGGGCGGGCCGGCCAGCGCCGGAACGGAAAAAAGACATAGCGCGATTGCGGAGAAAAACAGACGCATGGATCACCTCGGTGTATGGGATACCGGTAATTGTCCCTACCCGGCGCTGTGACTGCAATTATCGGTAACAGTTCCTTGCAGGGCTGCGGAGCGACGTGATAAATCATTGATCGTAAATTGGTTTTGGCGATGGATGAGAAAGACCGCAAACCTGTAATCGGACTGGTTCTGCCGGGCGGAGGCGCCCGTGCGGCCTACCAGGTCGGCGTGCTCAAGGCGATCGGCGAGATGCTGCCGCATGGCGCCCCCAGCCCGTTTCGCGTCATTACCGGCACCTCGGCCGGTGCTATCAATGCTGTCGTGCTGGCCAGTCATGCGGTGCATTTCCAGCTCGGTGTGCGCCGCATGCACAACGTCTGGGCCAACTTCACCACCGACCAGGTGTTTCGCAGCGACTGGAGCACGGTCCTGCGTACAAGTCTGCACTGGCTGAGCGCTTTCGTATTTGGCGGCCTGCGTACCGGTAACCCTGATTCGCTGCTCGATAACGAGCCGTTGCGTGAGTTGCTCTCGGGTCATATACGCTTTGACCGCATTGCCGAAGGTATAGCGACCGGCGCACTCGATGCGGTCGGCGTGACCGCTTCGGGTTATTCATCGGCACGGGCGGTAACTTTTTTCCAGGGTGCGCAGCGGCTGCGACCGTGGTTACGGCCGCGACGAGAGGGCCGGCGCGAGCAGCTCGGTCCCGGGCACCTGATGGCGTCTACGGCTATGCCGTTTATTTTTCCGCCCGAGCACATCGGCGAAGAGCACTATGGCGATGGCGCCATCCGCGAGGCAGCACCGTTGAGCTCTGCAGTCCACCTGGGAGCGGATCGTCTGCTGGTTATTGGCGCACGCGATGAACATACGCGCAGTCCTGCAGGCGAAGGGCTGCAGATGCCGAGTTTCGGCCATATCGCCGGCTACATGCTGGATACGATTTTTCTTGATGGCCTGTACGCCGACCTGGAGCGGCTGACGCGTATCAACCAGGTGGTTGGCCAGGTCCCGGCAGGCACGTTGAGAAAAACACCGTGGGCGCCATTGAAACGCATCGACACCCATATCATCGTGCCCAGCGTCGATATCCGTTCGATCGCCGAGAAACACGCACGTGAATTCCCGCGCTCGGTACGGATGCTGTTACGCGGTATTGGTGCGCTCAATGCCGGTGGCCGGCAGCTGATGAGTTACCTGCTGTTCCAGCAGGGCTTTTGCCGCGAACTGATCCAGCTTGGCTACAGCGATTGCATCAAGCGGCGGCGCAAGCTGGAACCGTTCCTGACAGGCGATCCTGTTCATGCACTGGAGGCGCCAGAGCATTTGCTGTCGGCGTTATCCGGTCAAAAAGAGCGCGCCAAGACCGAGGAATGACATGAAGCCGACCACGTCGGTGACGGTCGTCAATACGACTGAGCCGGCCAGCGCCGGGTCGATATTCATTCGCTTGAGCAGCAGCGGAATGGTCACGCCCGAAATCGCAGCGATCAGCAGATTTATGACCAGGGCTGCCGCAATCACGCCACCAAGGCGCCAGGAGTTGAACCAGAACAGGGACACGACGGCAACAACCGACGACCAGATCAGCCCGTTAAGCAGCCCGACCGCGGTTTCCTTGAACATCAGCCAGCGTGCGTTGGAGCGTTCCACGTGACCCAGGGCCAGACCACGGATCATCAGCGTCAGCGTCTGGCTGCCGGCGATGCCACCCATGCTGGCTACAACTGGCATTAGCACGGCCAGAGCCACCACTTCTTGGATGGTTGCCTCGAACATCCCCACCACATAAGCCGCAATAAACGCGGTAGCGAGGTTCACACCCAGCCAGATGGTGCGCCGTCGAGCGCTGGCGATTACCGGCGCGAACATGTCGTCTTCTTCGTCGAGGCCGGCCATGCTCATCAGCGAGTGCTCGGCTTCCTCGCGAATCACGTCGACGACGTCATCAACCGTTATGCGGCCCAGCAGGCGGCCCTCATCGTCTACGACCGGAGCAGAATAAAGGTCCAGAGTTTCGAAAATACTGGCCACTTCATTGGCTGGCGTATTGGCGTTTATGCCTTCCAGCCCGGTATCCATGATTTCGCCTACAGTGCTTTCTTCATCGTGGGTGAGCAGCCGCGTCAGGAACACCGTGCCGAGGTATTTGCCGTAGCGGTTGACCACGAACAGCATGTCGGTGCGTTCCGGAATGTCGCCGTGCATGCGCAGGTAGCGCAACACCACATCCGCCGTAACGTCGGGCCGGACGGTGATGGTGTCGGTGTTCATCAGGCCGCCGGCGCTGTCTTCGTGGAACGCCAGCACCGATTCCAGCCGCTCGCGATCCAGTCTCTCCATCGAGCGCAGGACCCGATTGTTGACGGTTTCCGGTAAATCGGCGATCAGGTCGGCAAGGTCATCGACCTCCAGCCCGCCCGTTGCGGCAACCAGCTCGTCGGCTTCCATGCTGCCAATCAGGCCGGCGCGTACCTCGTCGTTAACTTCGACCAGCACTTCGCCTTCGTCGTCCGGATCGACCAGTTCCCACACGTAGTCGCGTTCACGCGGCGGCAGCGATTCGAGCAGGTTGGCGATTTCGGCTGGCGCCAGCGACAGCATCATGCGACGGGCAGGACGCATCCTGCCGGCGTCCATGGCCGCACGGATCTTCTGCAGATGAGTTGCAGGCTTTTCGGCTTCGGTGCTCATCGTGTCCGCTCGTGCTCGCCGGTCGCCGCGCAGTGTAGCGGAAATAGACAGGGCAGGACATTACCGCCGCAATTGCGGCATTACGTGGCGGTGCTGATCAGTCGTCTTCGATCAGGCGGTTCAGCATCCGCTCGGTGCGGGCGCGGCTGTCACTGCTCAGCATGCGGCGGGCACGAGTCTTTATGCTGCCGACGTCAGAGCGTCTGATCGAATCCTTGACCTCCAGCAGCGTAGCCGGCTGCACGCTGAAGTGACGCAACCCCAGCCCCAGCAACAGGCGGCACACGCGCGGATCGGAGCCGAGCTCGCCACACAGGACCACGGGCTTGCCTGCTTTCTCGCCGACAGTAATGACTTCGCTGATAAGGCGGAGGACCGCCGGGTGTAGCGGGTCGTACAGGTGCTGAACGTCATCGTCTTCGCGCGCCGCGGCCAGCGTGTACTGGGTCAGGTCATTGCTGCCGATAGCAAAAAAATCCGCATGCCCGGCGAGCTGTCGGGCAGCCAGGGCTGCCCCGGGCACCTCGATCAGTATGCCGATCGGGATATCCGCGGCAATGGTGCGTTTCTTGTGCAGCAGCTCGAGGCGGATGCGCTCGATGATAGTGAGTGCCAGCTGTACTTCCGTTACGTTGCTGACCATCGGCAGCAGGATGCGCACCGGGCCGGCAGACGACGCGCGCAGCATGGCACGTACCTGTGGCTCGAACAGTTCCGGATGGGCGAGGCTCAGCCGGATGCCGCGCAAACCCAGCGCCGGCTCGGCTTCGCCGGCATGATGCGGCTGGTCAGCCGTAAACGCAGCCGGCGGGGCGTCCAGTGTACGCAGCGTGACCGGGCGGCCCTGCATGGCGCGGACAATGCGGCGGTACATGGCCAGTTGCTCACGCTCATCGGGCAGGTCATCACGATTGGCAAACAGGGAATCGGACCGGTACAGGCCGATGCCTTCGGCCCCGAGTCGCCGCGCCATGCCTGCGTCGGCCGGTGAATCCACATTGGCCTGCAGGTTGATGGTTATCCGGTCTCGGGTGCGTGCCGGCTTCGCGGCCAGCGCCTTCAGGTCGCGCTGACGCTGGTTTTCGGACCGGCGCATCTTGCGATAGTGCTGTAGCGAGCGCTTGTCCGGTGCCGCCACCACCATGCCGGACGAGCCATCGACGATTACCTCGTCGGCTTCATGCAGCAGATCGAGTGCCGGATGTACGGCAGTAACGGCGGGTATGCGCAGGCTGCGTGCCACGATGGCGGCGTGACTCATCGTGCCGCCATGACTGCATATCAAGCCCCGCATTCCATCGTGCTGATGTTCGAGCACGTCGGCGGCGGCCAGGTTGCTGGTGACGACAATGTAGCCGCGCCCGGATTCTTTTTCCGCTGCCGGCGTATCATCCAGCTTGCGCAGCACTTTCGAAATTACGTTTTCGACATCTTCGGCGCGCTGGCGCAGGTAGGCGTCGTCGATTTTTTCGAACATTGCAACCAGGCGGTCGCGATGCCGTGCCAGCGCCCATTCCGAGGTGTATTTCTTTTCCTCGATCAGCTGGATTACCGGCTGGGACAAGGTCTCGTCTTCCAGCATCAGCAGGTGGCTGTCGAGAAAGGTCATGATCTGTGCCGGCACCTTGTCACGCAGCCGCGCCTGCAGTTGGCGCAATTCGGCTATGGCGGCATGCATGGCAGCAGTGACCCGCTCGACTTCCTGCTTTTCGGTTCCGGGCGGGATGTGACTGGCCACGGCGCGTGGCTGGATTTCGTGCAGCAGGCGAACTTTGCCAATAGCAATGCCGCGCGAAACCCCGGTGCCGCTAAGCATCAGCGACATCGGCTTACTCGGCAGTCTGGTGCTGGATGCCCGCCTTGTTCAGGGAATCGAACAGCGCCTGCAGGCGGCGTTCAGCCCGTTGCTCGTCCGGACCGTCCAGTTGAACCCGCAATCGCGCCCCCTGAGGTGCTGCGAGCACCAGCAGGCCAAGGATGCTCTTGCCGTCGACATTGCGATCCTCGTAGATCAGCCGCACATTGCTGTCGAATTCGCTGGTCATAGCAACGACCCGGGCAGCCGGCCGGGCGTGCAATCCTCGTTGGTTCCGAACCGTGACGTCGAATTCGAGCAAGGCTGCCTCCCCGGACACAGCTTATGACCTTACCGTGCGGCCGCCGCTTAACGCAATGCAACAATTTGCATAACGTGGAATAAAATCTATGAATCAGTCACTTAAGCTACTGTGTCGGACCTGGACCTGGCCGCTGGCATTGCGAAACTCCTCGGCCAGGCGCTCGGCGAGGTAAACCGAGCGGTGCTGGCCGCCGGTGCAGCCGACGGCAACGGTCAGATAGCTGCGGTTGCTGCGCAGAAACTCGGGTATCCAGCGACGCAGGTACGTGCTGATCGATTCAAGCATGTCGGTTACCTCGGACTGGCCGGCCAGCCACTCGGCAACCGGCTGGTCACGGCCGGTCAGGTCGCGCAACGCGGCGACCCAGTAAGGGTTCGGCAGGCAGCGCACGTCAAACACAATATCGGCATCAGCGGGCAGCCCGTTCTTGTAACCAAATGACTGGAACTGCAATGACATCTGCGACTCGCGTCGTGCCGCGACCCGTTCACGAATCAGCTCACGTAATTCGTGAATACTGGTGTTGCTGGTGTCGATAACCAGGTCTGCTTCGGTCGCCACCGGCTCGAGCAGCCGGGTTTCCTCATCGATAGCCTGCTGCAGCCCCATACCGGTCCGGCTCAGCGGATGACGCCGCCGGGTTTCGCGATAACGGCGCATCAGTGTTGCCGGGTCGGAATGGAGAAACAGCACCTCGCACTGGATGCCGTCATTCTTGAGCTGGTTGATCAGCTCGGGCAGCTGATCCAGGTTAGCCGGGCGGTTGCGTGCGTCAACGCCTACCGCGGTGCGCTGGTAGGTGTCGAGTTCAGTTTTTACCGTGGCATCGACAAAGGATTTGAGCAGGGCAATGGGGATGTTGTCGATACAGTAGTACCCGAGGTCCTCCAGCATATGGAGCGCGACGGATTTGCCGGAGCCTGATAGCCCGCTAACTATGATCAGGCGCATCGTCTCCGGTATCGCTGGGGTCGAAATTTACCAGTATCTCGTACAACGCATCGGCATCGGGTGCCTCGAGCAGCGAGTCGCGAAACAGGTCACGAGAAAGCATGCGGGCGATTGTCGACAGCATGCGCAGGTGCATTTGCTCGTCACCGGGCGGTACCAGCAGCCCGAACAGGAAGCGGACCGGCTGGCCATCGGCTGCATCGAATGCAACGGGTTTGTCGAAGCGCACGAAGGCGGCTCGCAGGTCGGAAACCTGATCGATACGCGCATGCGGGATCGCCACTGCCGAGCCGATTGCGGTGCTGCCAAGTCGTTCGCGGCTTACCAGGCAGTTGAACACCTCCAGCTTTTGCAGTGGCTGCTCGCCGCTGGCCAGCACTTCACTGAGCATGTCCAGCGCATGTTTCTTGCTGCTGGCATGTACGTCGCACAAAACCCGGTCAGGGTCGAGGATGCCGTCCAGACTGACGGCAGCATCTTCCCGGGCCTCGGGCTCAGGCGAACTTGCTTTTGTCCGCATCACGCGCATGGTGGTCTGTCATCTTCTCTTTGTGTTTTCTGATCTGGCGGTCGAGTTTGTCGGTAAGGCTGTCGATCGCAGCATACATATCTGATTCGACGGAGCTTGCGTGCAGCTTGGCGCCGCTTACATTTACCGTGGCTTCGGCCTGATGGCGCTGCTTTTCGACCGACAACGTAACGTGGATATCGTTGACGTGGTCAAAGTGGCGTTTCAGCCGCTCCATCTTGGTGGCGACACGGTCACGCAGTGCGGGAGTTACGTCGACGTGATGACCTGTGATCGTTGGGTGCATAAATGCCTCCTTTTATTTGACAGTGCGTCTCTTGCGCAGACTCGAAGAAGGTATGTTGAGTGCTTCACGGTATTTGGCGATGGTTCGCCGTGCAACCGTTACCCCTTTCTCGAGCAGCATTTGCGCAATCTTGTTATCGCTCAATGGTTTTTCCGGGTTTTCATTCGCAATAATCTTTTTGATCATTGCCCGGATTGCGGTCGATGACCGCTCCTGACCATCCACGGTGCCAACGTGGCTGGAAAAGAAATAACGCAGTTCTATGACCCCTCTGGGGGTGTGCATGTATTTGTTGGTGGTAACGCGCGAGACGGTGGACTCGTGCATTTCAATTTCTTCGGCGACATCACGCAGGACCATCGGGGTCATTGCTTCCTCGCCACGATCGAGGAAATCTCCCTGGCGCGCGACTATACAGCGAGCAACCTTTAGCAGCGTCTCGTTGCGTATTTCAAGGCTGCGGACCAGCCAGCGCGCCTCCTGCAGCTGGGTACGCAGGACGCTGTGGTCGCCGTCGTTACGGATAGCACCGGCGTAGTTCTTGTTGATGCGCAAATCCGGCAGCAGGCTGCTGTTGACCTCGACCACCCACCGGCCGTCGATCTTGCGCACAAACACATCCGGAACTACATAGTCTGTTGTGCGCGGGGCAATGGCATTGCCCGGCTTGGGATGCAGACTGCGTACCAGCGCGACGGCCTCGGCGACCTCTTCATCGCTGGCGTTAAGACGGCGGCGCAAAGCTGAAACCTGGTTATCGGCGATAAGCTGTAACAGCTCGTTATCCTCGGTAATGCCGTAGGCAATCAGCAGGCCGGTCGTGTCCTCATCGAGCTGGTGCAGCTGCAGCTTCAGGCACTCGCACAGCGTGCGCGAGCCGACGCCGGCCGGGTCGAAACGCTGGATGCGCATGAGCACCGCTTCGATTTCCTCTTCCGGCACTTCAAACTCGTCACCCAGAGTCGCTGAAATCGTGGCGAAGTCATCGGTAACGTAGCCTTCTTCGTTGATGGCATCGATGATCGCGCTGGCAATCACCCGCTCACGCGGCGAGAAGTCTTCCAGGTCGGCCTGCCATTCCAGGTACTCCTGCAGCGTCTGACCGGATGTATCTTCGATGTCCTGGCTGATGGGTGGCTGGGCGGATTTGTACTCGCGGTCCGCCGAGGCCGTGATGCGTGGTTCGCGCCAGGCGTCATCGATGACCGGCTCTTCGCTGGCCTTTTTCTGCTCGGCCTCGTTCTTTTCCTTTGGCGTGACGTCGACGAATTCCTCGACGTTCTCCAGCATGACGTTGCTCTCCAGCGCCTCCTGGATGGTGGCCTGCAGGTCCATCACGGGCAGCTGGAGCAGGCGAATGGCCTGCTGCAGCTGGGGCGTCATGGTCAGACTCTGACCGATGCGCAGTTGCAGTGATGGTTTTAACATAATTCCTTAAGTTGCCGGCTCATCCGTTGAGTCGTTGGAAGCTGTTGATTTATAGTTGAAAATCCTCACCGAGGTAGACTTCACGTACCCGTTTGTTGGCCAATACATCTTCGGGTCGACCTTCCAGAATGACCTTTCCTTCACTCAGGATATACGCCCGCTCGCAAATGCCAAGTGTCTCGCGCACATTGTGGTCGGTAATCAGCACCCCGATGCCCCGATCCGTGAGCTGGGCGATGATTCGCTGGATATCCAGCACCGAAATAGGGTCGACCCCGGCGAAGGGCTCATCGAGAAGAACGAACGACGGCTCAGCGGCCAGGGCCCGGGCAATCTCGGCACGGCGCCGCTCACCGCCTGACAGGCTCATCCCCGCGCTGTTGCGGATGTGACCGATGTGCAGGTCCTCCAGCAGCTCCTCAAGCATCCTTTCGCGGGCAGCGCCATCGAGGTCGTCGCGCGTTTCCAGGATGGCCAGGATGTTGTCGGCCACGCTGAGCTTGCGGAACACCGATGCTTCCTGCGGCAGGTAGCCGACCCCCAGCCGCGCCCGACGGTGCATCGGCAGCCGCGTGACATCACGACCGTCGAGCACAATACGGCCGGCATCGCACGGGATCAGGCCGACGATCATATAAAAAGCCGTGGTCTTGCCGGCGCCGTTCGGGCCCAGGAGCCCGATGACCTCGCCGCTGCTCACCTGCAGCGACATGTCATCGACAACCTGGCGCGAGCGGAAACTCTTGCTGATGCCGTCAGCGCGCAGCGTGGTCATTTGTCGATTTCAATGGCTTCGACCTCGGCCTCGGGCAGCGAGGCATCGGCCGGCGGGGTAATTGTTATCCGCACTCTGTCGCCCTGGTCTTCGCCACCGGCAACAATGCGCTGGGCGACAATGTCGTAGGTAATTTCCTCGCCGCGGATTTCGTTCTCGCCCTGCGATACCCAGGCGTCGTTTGCCAGCGTAATCGTAGCGGCGTCGAGGTTGTAGATCAGCCGGCCTGCGCTGCCGCGGGTAATGGTGGTAGCCGGGTTGACGATGCTGTGTTCGAAACGGGCCGGCGTGCCGCTAAGCGTTACGCTACTGAGGTCATCGTCGGCAAAGGTGACGACAGCTTCGGATGCATCAACGCGCACGGTGGCTTCATTGTCGAGACTCAGCACCGCCGGTGTTCCGGTGATAGTAGCGCGCTGCAATCGATGATCGGCAAATTTCATCTCGGCCCGTTCGGCCGTGACTTCGGCGCCCTGGCCAAATATTTTCACATCGCCGCTGAACACCCAGGTGCTGTTGGCAAAATCCAGTTGCGAGGTGTTGGCATTGTCGGCGGCAATACCGAGGTTGCCGCGGCGGATGGAAACTTCCTCAAAAATCAGCCGCTGGTTGCCACGATCGAAGTCCGTGGTAGCCGCGTCGAGCAGAATCGGGATTTCCTGGGCCGCAGTCTGAGCGTTGAGCAGAAGCAGCGCTGCAGTCAGTGCGCGCCAGTCAGGGGAGAAAACGGCCATGTACCTCAGATTGTAACTTCAGTTTCTGGTCCTTCAAATCTGCCCGCAGGCCAACCGCTGTAATCACGTAGTTACCACGCTCGATCCGCACGTCCTGCTCGGATGTTGCCAAATGTGCGCGCACATCGACGTCCAGTTCGGGGGTCGTCACCACCGTCGTCTGTGGTCCGACAAACAGCATTTCCTCGATGCGTACGTTGCCAAACAGCTCGATCAGGTCGCCGGCTTCGTTGATGGAGCCGGCGTCAGCCTGCAGGTGCCAGGGCTGCGGGCCGCCGCTGCTGTATTCCAGGTCTACCGTCTGCATCGAAACTGCACCGCTGGCTGGCTGCTGGGTTATCTGTACAGCACGCAGCGTGTACAGACGCTCTCCGGCCGGGCTCATGCCCTCGACTACGGCATCGCGCAGGTAGTAACCACCCGGCGGTGCGGCCTCACGCTGTGGTTGTGTTGGCTGGCGCTGCTGCACAACGATCCATGTCGTGACGGTCGCGGCCAGCAGCGCGACTGCAATCGCAAAATTGCGCCAGTTCATTGGTAATTCTGGGCGGCGAGTATCAGGTCGCACAGTTCACGCACGGCTCCCTCGCCACCGCCGAGGCTGGTGACCCAGTGCGCAATTTCCTTGAGCCGCGGATGGCCGTTGGCCACGGTAACGGCCAGCCCGGCACGCTGCAGCATTGGCAGGTCGGCGAGGTCGTCGCCTATTGCCGCCACCTGCTCGGCGGTCACGCCGGCTTCGCGCATTACCGCTTCGATCCGTTCGCCCTTGTCGGCACAATGCATATAAACATCCGCCACACCAAGTTCTTTCATGCGCCGTTTGACAGCCTTTGACTTGCGCGCCGAGATGATCACCGGTTTTATTCCGGCACTCATCAGACGGCGCAGCCCGAGGCCGTCATGCACGTGAAATACCTTGAGATGTTCGCCGTCTTCGCAGTAGTACAGCCGGCCGTCGGTCAGCACGCCGTCAACATCGATTGCAACCAGGCGAATGGCGCTGGCCCGCTGCTTTGTGGCTTGGTCGGGTTCAGTCAATGGCGGTGTCTCACATCACTCCGGCGCGGAACAGGTCGTGGATGTTGAGCGCCCCGACCAGCCTGTCGTTCTCATCCACTACCAGCAGCCCGGTAATCTTGTTGGTTTCGATTTCCGTTACGGCCTCGGAGGCGAGGATGCCCTGCGTAACGGTTTTGCAGCTGGTCGTCATCAGCTGCGAAATCGGAGTGTTATGGATGTCGATGTGCCCGTCCAGCGTACGCCGCAGGTCGCCGTCGGTAAAAACACCGGCAACGCGGCCGTCTTTATCGACTACCGCCGTCATGCCAAGGCCCTTGGCCGTCATTTCCAGCAGGGCATCCTTCATCAACGTGTCTGTTGTTACGCGCGGAACCGCGTCGCCACTGTGCATGATGTCTTCGACCCGGACCAGCAGGCGTCGGCCGAGGCGGCCACCGGGATGCGAGCGGGCGAAATCCTCGGCGGTAAAGCCACGCGCCTCAAGCAGCGCCAGCGCCAGCGCATCACCGGCCGCCAGCGTCGCGGTAGTGCTCGCAGTCGGTGCCAGGTTCAGCGGGCAGGCTTCCTCGGCAACGCTGACATCCAGGTTGACCGTAGCCGCTGTCGCCAGCGTCGAGTCTGCTTTGCCTGTCAGGGTGATCAATGGCGCTTCCAGCCGACGCAGCATTGGCAGCAGTATCACCAGTTCCGAGGTTTCACCGGAATTGGACACCGCGATGACGACATCTTCACCGGTGATCATGCCCATGTCTCCATGGCTGGCTTCACCGGGGTGCATAAAGAACGCCGGGCTGCCGGTGCTGGCGAGCGTGGCGGCTATTTTGCCGGCGATATGGCCCGATTTGCCGATACCGGTTACTACGATGCGTCCGCGGCAGGCAAGACAGAGTCGGCAGGCTTCGATGAACTCCTCGCCGATACGCTGTTGCAGGGCATTGACCGCCTCGGCTTCCACCGCCAGAACCCGCCGTGCCAGCTCGATGAGTTTTGCTGCACCAGGCAATGCCTGCCTGCCAGCCGCATGATTCATAGTTGATCCACCAGCAAGAAACCCATGTAACCGGTATACGCAAGCAGCAGGGCAGCGCCCTCGGAACGCTTGATGTTGCCCTCGTCGCCGCCAACATTGTATGCCATCGCGAACAGCGCGATCGTCAGCCCGATGAGCACCAGAAAATCGCGCGTCAGCACGGCACGCTCGAGGTCGGTCGGGGCAATGGCCGCGGCAAAGCCCAGCACCGCGAGCAGGTTGTACATGTTGGAGCCGATGACGTTGCCGATCGCCAGATCATGCTCGTCCTTCACGGCAGCCGTGATCGATGCGGCCAGTTCAGGCAGCGAAGTGCCGATTGCAACGATAGTCAGGCCGATCACCAGGTCACTAACACCAAGCTCGGTGGCAACGTTTGTTGCCGCCCATACCAGCAGACGCGAGGCTGCCAGCAGCACGACCAGGCCGAGCAGCAGCATGCCCAAAGCCTGGCGCATGCTCAGGTCGGAGCGTATTTCGGCTTCGACTTCCGCCACCATCGGGTCACCGGGCGTTGACTCCAGTTCGACGCGGACCAGCCAGTACATCATCAGGCCGAGCCCACTCAGCAGGGCGAAGCCCTCGGCGCGACTGAGATTGAGGTCCAGAAACGGCAGCAAGGTAAGCAAGGTAACCGCGAGCAGCACCGGCATTTCGCGGCGCAATGTCAGCGATCGCACCCGCAGTGGTCGTACCAGTGCCGTGATGCCAAGGATAAGAGCGATGTTGGCGATATTGGAGCCGAGCGCATTACCGACGGCCAGGTGCGGGTTGTCGGCCATCGCTGCATTGATCGATACGAGAATCTCGGGGGCTGAGGTGCCAAAGCCAACCACGGTCAGCCCGATCAGCAGGCTCGAAACACCAAGGTTATGTGCCGTAGCGGCCGCGCCAATCACAAAGCGATCGGCGCCCCACACCAGGAGCACAAATCCGGACAGTATTGAGGCTAGATAGATCAGCATTTTCGGGGAGGCTTTCGCCACGTTACCCGCAGCGAAGCAACTTACGATAGCACAGGTATTTCGCCGGGAAGACAATTCTCCTTTATTATCAGGCATTCAAACAGCTGCGGACTGCCCGATGAACCCCCAGGAAATCGCCACACTGATCGAGACTGCAATTCCCGACGCCCGGGTAACGGTGCAAAGCGCTGACGGCCGGCACTTCGAGGCACTGGTCGTCAGCGAGAGCTTCCTCGATCAGCCCCGGCTGGCTCGTCATCGCCTGGTCTATGACGCGCTCGGCAACAAGATGGGCAACGAAATTCACGCCCTGTCCCTGCGAACCCTGACGCCGGACGAGGCCTGAGTTGGACAAACTGCTGATCACCGGGGGGCGCCGGCTCGATGGCACCGTCGTCGTGTCCGGGGCGAAGAATGCGGCGCTGCCGATCCTGGCCGCAACGCTGCTGGCCGACGAGCCCGTATTTGTCAGCAATGTGCCGCACCTGCGTGACATCACCACCACCATCGAGTTACTCGGTCGGATGGGCGTGACGGTGACGGTAGACGAGTCCATGAAACTGGAGGTGGACCCATCGACGATAAACAGCTTTTGCGCGCCCTATGACCTGGTCAGAACCATGCGTGCCTCGATACTTGTGCTCGGGCCGCTGGTTGCCCGTCATGGCTCGGCCGAAGTGTCGTTACCGGGAGGCTGTGCCATCGGCGCCCGTCCGGTAAACCTGCATGTGCAGGGACTGCGCGCGATGGGCGCGGAAATCGATCTGTCCGGCGGCTATATCCGCGCGCAGGCCAGCCGCCTGCACGGTGCGCATATCTACCTGGACAAGGTTACAGTCACCGGCACCGAAAACCTCCTGATGGCAGCAACGCTGGCCGACGGCCTGACGGTTATCGAAAACGCAGCACGTGAACCGGAAGTAGTGGATCTTGCCAACTTTCTCAACACGCTGGGCGCCAGGATTTCCGGGGCCGGCTCCTCACGGCTGGAAATCGAAGGGGTCGAGCGGCTGGCCGGTGGCAGCTATAGCGTGATGCCTGATCGTATCGAGGCCGGCACGTATCTGGCGGCAGGTGCGGTGACCGGTGGGCGGGTGCGCGTCAAGCGGGCCAGTCCGGAGCATCTGGATGCGGTGCTGCTGAAATTTGCGGAGGCCGGCGCCGCTATCGAGACGGGTGCCGACTGGATCGAGCTGGATATGTCCGGCGAGCGCCCGCGCGCCGTCAACGTGCGTACTGCCCCTTACCCGGCTTTTCCCACCGACATGCAGGCCCAGTTCACTGCCCTCAATGCCATTGCTGCAGGCGCCGGTGTCATTACCGAGACGGTCTTCGAGAATCGCTTCCAGCATGTGCTGGAAATGCAGCGCATGGGCGCCCGCATCCGCCTGGAGGGCAATACCGCCGTCAGTGAAGGCGTCGAGCGGCTGGCCGCCGCCCCCGTCATGGCGACTGACCTGCGCGCCTCAGCAGCGCTGGTGCTCGCTGGCCTGGCGGCTGACGGTGAGACCCTGGTCGACCGTGTGTACCATATCGATCGTGGCTATGAGTGCATCGAGGAAAAGCTGGGCCAGCTCGGTGCAGGCATCAGGCGGGTGCCGGGCTGAAGCTACTATGTGTATAATCCCGGGCGTTTTGGCACTGCCAGTAAATAACCAGAACGGACACCCCTGAATGTCAGCAAGCTCGGATGATCTAGACCAAGGCAGACGTCACTTCCTGACCCTCGCAACCGGCGTTGCCGGCGGGGTCGGAGTGATCGGTGCCGCAATACCGTTTGTTTCGTCGTTTCGGCCCAGTGCCCGGGCGCAGGCGCTCGGCGCTCCCGTGGAAGTCGATATCAGCAAGCTCGAACCGGGCGCGCTGATCAAGGTCGAGTGGCGTGGCAAGCCGGTTTACATTCTGAATCGCAGCGAGGAAGTGCTGGCGACACTGCCGGACCTCGACAGCGTAGTGCGCGATCCGGAATCGGAGCAACAGCAGCAACCCGACTACGCACGCAATCCGCATCGCTCGGTGCGACCGGAAGTTTTTGTGATGATTGGCGTCTGCACGCACCTCGGCTGTGCGCCCGAGTATCGCCCGGATGTTGCGCCTGCTGATCTCGGGCCGGACTGGGTGGGTGGTTTTTTCTGCCCCTGCCACGGATCGAAATTTGATATTGCCGGACGGGTTTATGCGGGGGTGCCAGCACCCCTGAACCTGGTGGTGCCGCCGCATCGCTTCCTGAGCGACACCACGCTGCTCATTGGTGACGACAGGGGAATAGGCTGATGGCAAACGGTCAGGCCGGAGCGCTCGATCGGCTGGGGCAGGGCGTCCGTACCGTCGGGGACTGGATAAGCGCGCGCTTTCCGATCCAGCAAATGTGGCGCGACCACATGGGCGAGTACTACGCGCCGAAAAACTTCAACTTCTGGTACTACTTCGGCTCGCTCGCACTGCTGGTGCTGGTAATGCAGATAGTTACCGGCATTTTCCTGACGATGAACTACAAGCCATCGGCAGACGAGGCCTTCGCGTCGGTCGAGTACATCATGCGTGATGTCCCGTGGGGCTGGCTTATCCGTTACATGCATGCCGCCGGTGCCTCGTTCTTTTTCATCGTGGTGTACCTGCACATGTTTCGCGGCATGATGTACGGGTCCTATCGCAAGCCGCGCGAACTGATCTGGATTCTGGGTATGTTCATTTACCTCGCGCTGATGGCCGAGGCATTCATGGGCTACCTGCTGCCGTGGGGCCAGATGTCGTACTGGGGGGCGCAGGTTATCGTGTCGCTGTTTGGCGCCATTCCGGTGATCGGTGACGGCCTGTCAGAGTGGATTCGCGGTGACTACTATATTTCTGACATCACCCTGAACCGGTTTTTCTCATTCCATGTAATTGCCGTCCCGCTGGTATTGCTGGGACTGGTGGTGATGCACATCCTTGCGCTCCATGAGGTTGGTTCAAACAACCCTGACGGAATCGAGATCAAGAAACAGAAAGACGAGGCCGGTGTGCCGCTCGACGGCATTCGGTTTCATCCGTACTACACTGTCAAAGACCTGGTCGGTGTGGCGGTTTTCGCGCTGCTGTTTTGCGCCGTGGTGTTTTTCGCGCCGGAATTTTTCGGTCTGTTCCTCGAGCATGCCAATTTCGAGCCGGCTGACCCGCTGAAGACACCCGAGCACATTGCGCCGGTTTGGTATTTCACGCCGTTTTACGCGATTCTGCGCGCCATCCCCAGCAAGATCGGCGGGGTGATCCTCATGGGTGCGGCAATCGTCGTGCTGTTCCTGTTGCCGTGGCTCGATCGCAGCCCGGTTCGCTCGATTCGTTACAAAGGCTGGATCTTCAAGGCTGCACTGACGATTTTCGCTGTGAGTTTTGTGGCGCTGGGTTATCTGGGGCTGCAGGAAGCCAGCCCGACATATGTATTGCTGGCGCGCATATTCACCGTCTTGTATTTCGCATTCTTCCTGGCCATGCCGTTTTATTCCCGCTGGGACAAGACCAGGCCGCCGCCTGAAAGGGTGACTTACCATCATGAATAAGCTGCCGGTGTTTCTGCTGTTGGTGCTGCTGTCACCGCTGGCACAGGCGGCTGGCGGAAGCAGTGGCTTCCAGCTTCATTCGTCCAATGATGTGGGTAACATCGCTTCGCTGCAGCGCGGCGCGCGTAATTTCGTCAATTACTGCCTTGGCTGTCACTCGGCCAAATTTGTGCGTTACAGCCGTGTGGCGAAGGACCTGGGAATTGACGAGTCAGACCTGACTGAATTCCTGATGTGGACCGCGGAAAAACCGCACCAGACGATGGAAGTAGCAATGCCCGCCAGTGATGCGGCGCGCTGGTTTGGACGCACTCCGCCGGACCTGTCGCTGATCGGTCGCAGTCGCGGTGTGGACTGGCTTTACACTTATCTCAAAGCGTACTACGTCGACGACGATGCGATCTTTGGCGTCAACAACCTGCATATGCCGGGTCTGAGTATGCCCAACGTGCTGTGGGAGCTGGAGGGCCGCAAGGAAGCGGTGTTCGCCGAAACAGTCGACGAGCTGGGCAACAAGCATCGTGAGTTCGTCGAATTCAGGCTGATTGAGCCCGGCACCCTGAGTCCCGGGGAATTCGACCTGTTTGTCACAGATCTGGTCAATTTTCTCGATTACATGGGCGAGCCCATGCAGCTCAAGCGACAAAGCCTTGGTATTCGGGTGATAGCATATCTGCTGGTATTCTTCCTTCTGGCTCTGGCGCTGAAAAAGGAATACTGGAAAGACGTGCGCTGAGCGTAGCCGGCTTTACGCCGGTTCAATTAGTTTGTTTAGGAGAGGCAATGGCAATGGTGGCCAATAGGCGGTCAGTGATGACGCTGTTCTCGCGACCGACGTGTCCTTACAGTCACCGGGTTCGCATCGTGCTGGCGGAAAAAAATATCAATGTCGAGATTGTCGACATCGACGGGCCGACATTGCCTGAAGACCTGATAGATCTTAATCCGTACAACAGCGTGCCGACACTCGTTGATCGTGATCTGGTGCTTTATGACTCGCGTGTCGTTGTGGAGTACCTCGACGAGCGCTTCCCGCATCCGCCATTGATGCCGGTCGACCCGGTTACCCGGGCCCAGTTCAGGCTGGCACTCTATCGTATCGAGCGCGACTGGTACGGGCTGGTTGATGACCTGGAGGGTGCCTCAGACAAGGGCACGAAGCGGGCGTCAAAAGCGCGCCGGATCCTGCATGACAGCATCCTGGCGAGCGCTGAGGTTTTCGGCGCCAAAAATTACTTCCTCAGTGACGAGTTTTCACTGGTCGACGCGACAATCGCGCCGATACTGTGGCGCCTGCCGCACTATGGCATCGAGTTGTCCGGCGCACAGGCGAAAGACATCGACAAATACGGCCAGCGGGTATTCGAGCGGCCGTCGTTTCAGGCCAGCCTGACGGAGCTGGAGCGCGAGCTTCAGTAATGGCGTCGCCACCCGCGGCTGCCACGTCGACTTCAAGAAGGCCTTACCTGATACGTGCGATGCACGAGTGGATTTGTGACAACCAGTTCACGCCGCATCTCGTGATCGATGCCACCGCGGACGGCGTCACCGTGCCGGACGATCACGTCTCCGAGGGGAAGATCATCCTCAATATCAGCGACCGCGCCACCGAGGCGCTGCACCTGGGCAACGAGACGATCAGCTTTGCTACCCGCTTCAGTGGGTCGGTCCACTCGGTGCGGCTGCCATGCAAAGCCGTGCTGGGGATTTATGCGCGAGAGACTGGCGAAGGCATGATTTTCACCAGTGACCCGCCGGACGATGAGCCTGGCCCGGACGATGACCAGCCACCGGCCGGACCTGGCCGGCCGACGCTGAAGGTGATCAAGTAGCTCAGACTTCCCGCGGCCCGATCAGCGTCTGGTCTATCAGTTCGCACAGGCAGTGAATGACAAGCAGGTGCACTTCCTGGATACGGGCCGTTGTGTCGCTCGGCACGCGAATTTCGAAGTCGCCCGGTGCGAGCAGGGCCGTCATTTCGCCGCCATCGCGCCCGCTCAGGGCTACCACGTTCATTTCCCGGTCGTGTGCGGCTGCTATGGCACGATTGACGTTGCCTGAGCTTCCTGATGTGGATATCGCCAGCAACATGTCGCCACGCCGGCCGATCGCCCTGACCTGTTTGGCAAACACGTCGTCGTAGCTGTAGTCATTGCCGATTGAGGTCAGTGCGGAGCTGTCGGTGGTCAGCGCAATCCCAGGCAGACCCTCACGGTCACGATCGAAGCGATTCAGGAGCTCAGATGAAAAGTGCTGGGCATCGGCGGCCGACCCGCCGTTGCCGCAGCTGAGTATCATGCCGTCCGCCAGCAGGCAGCGCACCATCGCTGCGCCAGCTGCCGCGACCGGTTCAGCCAGCACCGGCACCGAGTCCTGCTTGGTGGCAATGCTGGCGGCAAACAGGGCCCGGACAATTTCAGTTGCTTCCATCTGACTCCACCATAAATGCGTCGCGAATCCAGCGCACTTCGTTACCGACCAGTGCGACTACGTCGAATCTTACCGCGTTGTCCGCAAAGCGTGGGTGCTGCTGCAGAAACACCTCCGCAGCATTGATGATGCGTTGTTGCTTGGCGCTGTCGATACTGCATTCGGGCGTCATAAAACGGGGCGATTGTCGCGAGCGTACTTCTACCACCACCAGCGTGTCGCCGTCCGCCATTACCAGGTCGAGTTCACCGTAGCGGCAGGAAAAATTCTGTGCCAGCAGCTGCAGACCGCGTTGTTCCAGCCAGGACCGGGCGGCGCGCTCTGCGGTCTGGCCGCGCCGCGCTGCAAGCCTCACAGCGAGCTGTTGCTGTCGTCGGGGACGTTGCCCGATGACTGCTCGTCCTCGCTTTCCTCGACTGCAAGTCGGTCCAGCGGGACCGCCAGCCCCTGCTCAATTTGCGCCAGCACCGGGAAGCGCTCGATGCGGCCGTTTGCGGTCAGCGTGAGTTCTCCGGTCAAGCCACGCAGATTCAGTGGCTCGTCGCGTTTTGCTGACAGCAACGGCACCAGGCGCCATGCGTCATAGCCCATGGCATAAAGCGCGCCATGCTGTGCCCGTCGCGGCCAGTGCTGATCAATTGCTGTCTGCATCTGCTGCGTCCGTGAGTCAGGTTTTATCTCCCAGGGTGTGGCAGCGAAAATAAGCCCGTTTACATCACGATTCAGGTCCGGATCGGGGCTGAATGCCGCGGCGGTCGCGTACACCGGCAAGTTCGTTGCGTAATGAAATCGCAGCTGTGGCCGGATCAGTCGTGCCTGCTGCGGCTGTGCCGCGATAAAAATAAAGTCGACGTCACGGCGTCTGCGTGGCTCAAATTCCAGCCGTTGACCGACTTCTGCGGCGATTGCGCGGCGTCGCGCGTGACTGCGATCGAGATGCAGTACCGGCTGGATCACAGACGAGAAGTCAGTAGCTTCGCTCTGGTAAAACTCGTACGCCAGTACCTGCCCGCCAAGCTGCTCCAGTTCTGCCTTGAAAGCCTCGAGGATCCGTTCGCCCCAGTCGCCTTCCGGCAGGAGCGCAACCGCACGTTGCAGGCCTTCAGCGCCAGCGCGTTGCGCGACGCGCCGCGCCTCGTGCTCAGGCGCAAGTGCAAACTGGTAGAAGTTTCGTGGGGCCGGCTCGGCGTCGGGCAGGTAGTTCAGTGCCAGCGTAGGGGGGCCAGCCGCGGCCAGCTGTGCCACTTCTGCAACTTCGCTCTTCACCAATGGCCCGACGATGAACTCCGCGCCTTCTTCGACGGCAAGGCGATAGGCCTGGCCGGCGCCCAGTGCGGCCGTGTCATACACCACGATCTCGGCACCGGCGACGGAGTCGCCATATTCGAAATAGGCGCCGATAAAGCCGTCGCGTATGGCTGCGCCTGCACTTTCCAGCGTCCCGGTTTGCGGTAGCAACAAGGCAACGCGCTGCGGGATGCGAAATTCATCGGTTTGCCCCAGCAGGTTCGGCAGCAATGCGCCCTGTGCCGGATGCGACGGCCAGACCTCGCTCCAGCGTAGCAGCGCGGCACGCTCAGCGAAGGGATCGCCGACAGTACCGACGACAGCGTTACCCAGTTCGAGCCAGCCTGCCAGCACCGGGTCGGCAGTTGCCGGGATGGTCGACTCCCCCGCGCTGCGCAGGCCCTGCCAGATCATCTGCTGGTTTGCCAGGATTTCACTTTCGCTGTTAAGCCAGACTTCCCGTTCAACCAGGGCGGTAATCGCGCGGTCCGGGCGTTCGAGCGCGAACCATGCCCGTGCACCAACCGCCAGCGCGTCTGCCGAGATAATCCGCGGTGAGTCAGCCGGAAGTGTGCGCAGCCGCGCCAGCGCCTGCTGCGGTGTACCACGCTCCACCAGCAGTGCTGCTGCCATTACCTGCAGCGCCAGGCTCAGCTCCTGCGGCAGCGGCGGCCGGACCGAGCGCATGTTGTGCATGGCGCGATTGCGTTCGCCCGCCAGGTACCAGGCTTCGGCGGCACTGAGCAATACCTGGTCGCGGCGCTCGGGTACGACCCGCGCGGCAAGTCGTTCGTAAATCTGTGCGGCTGAACGGTAGTTGCCGGCCTCGGTTTGCTGGCGAGCGCGATTTTCCAGGGCTGTGGGGTCGTCCCGCAGGCCGGGCGTCTCACACGCTGCAATGATCAGAGTGGCCAGGCAGACCAGAGCTTGAAGCGCACGCCGCGAGCGGGGCAGGATGGTTTGTTCAGCAGTCATTTGTGAAAGTCTCTGGGGTGAGCCGCAGCGTGTCAAATGAGTCCGCCGTTCTGTATGTAGTTGCGACGCCTATCGGCAATCTGGGCGATATGACCGCGCGGGCAATCGAGGTGTTGCGCGACGCTGACGTTATTGCTGCGGAAGACACCCGCCACAGCCGCCGCCTGCTGCAGCACTTTGGTATTGCCACGCCCATGCTTTCGCTGCACGACCACAACGAACGGAAGCAGTGCGAGAACGTGGTGGCAAGGCTGCTGCAGGGCCAAACAGTCGCACTGATTTCCGATGCCGGGACGCCACTAATCAGCGACCCGGGGTTTCGACTGGTACGCAGCGCACGTGCAGCCGGTGTGCCCGTGAAGGCAGTACCGGGGCCGTGCGCAGTCACTGCGGCATTGAGTATTGCGGGCCTGCCGACCGACCGCTTCGTATTCGAGGGTTTTCTGGACAACAAGGCCGGCGCCCGGAGGGCGCGGCTGGAAGAACTGGCGAGCGAAGCACGCACTATTGTGATTTACGCTTCGCCACGGCGACTTCAGGCGGAGCTGCAGGCCGTGGCCGATGTCATGGGGGAAGACCGTCCCGCCGTGCTGCTGCGCGAGCTGACAAAAGCATTTGAATCGTCGTATGGCAGCACAATTGGCGAGCTGTTACAGCTGGTGCGGGTCGATGCGGATATGCAAAAGGGCGAAATGGTGTTGTTGCTCGGTGGTGCGCAAGCTGTTGATGACACCGCTGCTACGGACCGGTTGCTCGCGGCACTGCTTGCTGAGCTGCCGCTGAAAACCGCTGTCAGCGTCGCTGCTCAAGCTACTGGCGTGGCGCGTAATACCTTGTATCAGCGCGCGCTGGAGTTCCAGCACAAAAAGCCCCCAGACGACGCATAAACTGAAATCGTCGGCCAGGGCCGTCATATTCGCCGCCCGCCGGCTTTTTCCGAAAGTGGCGGGGCCGGGCCTGCAGGCAGGCCCGGCCCCATATGGAGACGGCCGATAAGCCGGGTTCTGTCGCGGACAGCCATTCATCTGGGATGCGCGTCGCCGCGCACCTCGTGCGACCTACCCGAGAGCAACGCGGGCCACGCCAATGCTCTCCTATTTGGTCTTGCTCCAGGTGGGGTTTACCGTGCCGCGGTGTGTTGCCACCCGCGCGGTGCGCTCTTACCGCACCTTTTCACCCTTGCCGGCGCCGAAGCGCTTTGGCGGTCTGATCTCTGTGGCACTTTCCGTGGGCTCACGCCCCCCAGGCGTTACCTGGCACCTTGCCCTGTGGAGCCCGGACTTTCCTCAGCGCTTGCACGCTGCGACTGTCTGGCCAACTCCGCGAACTACTGTAGCAGACACGAAAGAAGGGGAATCAAAAAAGCCCTCACGAGGAGGGCTTTTTTCGAAACGATTTGATGCGTTTATCAGGCGCGGCGACGGATTCCCGCCAGCAGACCCAGTGCACCGATCATCAGCGGCAGGGCGGCCGGTATCGGAATTACACGTGGCGCAATTTCGGCAGCGTTGGGATCCCAACGACCGCTTGCGAATACTTCGCCACCAACCATGGCTTCCCAGCGCTGGTTGCCGAAAAAGCGGACGTCGCCAAGCAGAACCGCTTCGCGGCTCGCCAGCTCGGCCGGCATGTCGTAGTGAAATTCCGCAGCAGCAGTCAGGCCGCGCGGTGCGTCCGTCAGCCACTCGGTATCGAAGTCCATCTCGACGAACAGTGAATCGCCTACGGCGAGATCCATTGCATTACCTTCAACAGCGTCGAGAATGTCGCCGGCCCAGAAAGCCCGCATCATTTCAGCGTTTGCAGCTGTCGAAAATGAGAAAGCCAATACGGCAACGGCCGTCGCTAGTCGCTTCATTTTGAATCCCGTCCTTTTTTAGTCTGTTTTTATGCAGCTTCAGGCTGCTTCGTTATGTGCATCGAAGTATACATTGATCGCCGCCCTGCGCGCGCCTTGTTTCCATAATATCGGCCCTGAATTGGCGCAAAATGTAAACAGATCGGGCTGGTAATGGAGAGGGCGGGCAAGCCACTTGCGCAAATTGCTCGTGGAGCCGTAATTCGATGATTTCTCAGGCTAAATAGAAGAAGTAACAGCAACCCCATGATTTCTGAGCAGAGATGCGTTGCAATCTACCCAGGGACAGCCTAAGTGATTGTGCTAAAAGGTAGTTTTTCCTGATTTCCTGTTGACAGTGTGCTTTACGCGTATATAGTGTCGGGAAGTGGGAAAAAGTGGAAAAATATGGGTCGGTGTAGCAACCTGACGGATCACCATGTTTCGAGGCGCCAACAGCATCACGCTCGACTCCAAGGGGCGTATCGCGATACCGACCCGGTATCGGGAGCGACTGACCGAAAGGTCAGACGGGCAACTCGTTGCGACCGTGGACCGGGACTACTGCCTGCTGCTTTACCCGCTGCCGGCATGGGAAGAGATCGAACGCAAGCTCATTCGCTTGCCAAGTCTCAATCGCCAGGCGCGTCGCTTGCAAAGGCTGATGATCGGTTATGCGAGCGAGCTGGAGATGGACGGCCAGGGCAGGGTGCTCCTGCCGCGCGAGCTGCGCGATTTTGCGCAACTGGACCGGCACGCAATCCTGATCGGGCAAGGCAACAAGTTCGAACTGTGGGACCAGGAGCGCTGGAACGAGCGACGGGATACCTGGCTGGCCGACGAAGAGTCGGAGACCGGCAGCCTGCCCGCCGATCTGGAAACTCTTTCGCTGTAGGTGTCGTGATGTCGGAACACCGGCCGGTGCTCCTGCATGAAACTCTTGTGGCGCTGGCGGTGCAGCCGGCGGGCCGCTACGTCGATGCGACTTACGGCCGCGGCGGCCATGCAAAAGGAATTCTGCAGCAGCTGGGCGACGAAGGACGGCTGCTGGTGCTCGACCGGGACCCGGCGGCCATTGCCAGCGCTGCAGCAGCGCACACCGGCGATGAGCGCGTGATCATTCAGCACCGGCCATTTGCCGAGCTGGGTAACGCAGTTGCGGCGCTTGGCTGGGCTGGCTCGGTTGACGGGCTGCTGCTCGATATCGGCGTTTCGTCGCCGCAGCTGGATGAGCCGCAGCGCGGATTCAGTTTCCGCCATGACGGCCCGCTCGACATGCGCATGGATCCGGCAGCCGGCGAAAGCGCTGCTGAATGGCTGGCACATGCCAGCGAGCGTGAAATCGGGACGGTGCTCAAGGAGCTGGGGGAAGAGCGGGCATACAAAAAGATTTCCCGCGCGATAGTTGCCGCGCGGCAGCAAAGTCCGATCGAAACTACAGCCCGCCTTGCCGAAATTGTAAGCGACGTGATTCGGGTACGGGAGCCCGGGCGGCACCCTGCGACACGGGTGTTCCAGGCGCTGCGTATTTATATCAACGATGAACTGCAACAGCTCGAGGCAGCCCTGCAGCAGAGCCTCGACATGTTGACGGCCGGTGGCGTGCTTTGCGTCATAAGTTTCCACTCGCTGGAAGACCGTATCGTCAAGCGATTCATGCGGCGCCATGCACAACCCGATCCGCTCTGGCGTGGCTTGCCCGAAGTACCCGCGCACGCGCAGCCGGTGCTCGCCCGGCCGGCAAAGGCCGTCCGTGCCGGCTCGGCAGAAGTTGAAATCAATCCCCGCAGCCGCTCTGCCGTGCTGCGTGTAACGCGGCGGCTGTAACCGGCATGGGAAAAATTCTGGCACTGACGTTTGTGGCGTTATGGGTAGCCGTGCTGCTGGCCGGGCTGGCCACTATCAATGCGCGGCATGAAGCAAGAAAACTGTTTGTCGAGCTGCAGCAGTTGCAGCAGGAGCGCGATGAGCTGGACATCGACTGGGGCCGGCTGCGGCTGGAGCAGAGTGCGTATGCAACGCACGGGCTGATCGAGCAGGTTGCGCACGAAAAAATGAAAATGTCTGTGCCGCAGCCCGCCGACATACACATTCTCAGGCGCCAATGAGTCGCAAACAGAAAAACAGTGCTGCGGCGCCGATGCGCTGGCGTAGCTGGGTGGTGCTTGGCCTGCTGACTACTGCAGCCGGGTTGCTGACCTGGCGTGCGGTTGACCTGCAGCTGCTCGATGACGGGTTCCTGTCAGGCCAGGGTGATGCGCGGCACCTGCGCGTGGCGCAGCTGTCGGCCCATCGTGGTCCGATTCTCGACCGCAATGGTGATCCGCTGGCTGTCAGTACACCGGTGGATTCACTTTGGGTCAATCCACGCGAGTTCGGCGCAGTTACCGAGCGGATCCCTGAGCTGGCCCGGCTCGCGGGGCTGAAAGAGGCGTGGCTGGCGCGCCGCCTGAGCAGCAATGTCGAGCGCGAGTTTGTCTACCTGCGCCGGCACATGCGCCCTGACGAGGCCGCCAGGGTTCTGCAGACGGGTTTCCCGGGCGTGTATACCCAACGCGAATATCACCGTTACTACCCGGCTGGTGAAGTGGTGGGCCACGTTGTCGGCTTTACCAACATCGATGATGTTGGCCAGGAAGGACTGGAACTGGCCTATGACGAATGGCTGCGCGGTGAGCCGGGGGCCAAGCGGGTGCTGCGCGACCGTCTCGGTCGCAGCATCGAGGATGTCGAAAGTATCCGTGCACCGCGTCCAGGTCAGGCGCTGCAGACCAGCATAGACCTGCGGGTTCAGTACCTGGCTTATCGCGAGCTCAAGCGTGCTATTCGCGACCAGCGTGCGCGGTCGGGTTCGGCTGTCGTACTCGACGTTACCACTGGTGAGGTGCTGGCCATGGCCAATCAGCCCTCATTCAACCCGAATAATCGTGCCGAGTACGAAGCTCCGCGTTACCGCAATCGTGCGGTCACGGATATTTTCGAGCCCGGCTCAGCCATGAAACCGCTGGTCATTGCGGCGGCACTGGAAACCGGCGATTACCGCCCTGATACGGTCGTGGAGACGTCACCGGGTTTTCTGCGCGTCGGTGGCTGGATGATCGAGGACGTGCGTGACTTCGGCGCACTCGACGTAACCAGCGTCATTACTTTTTCGAGCAACGTCGGCGCAACAAAGATTGCGATGTCGCTCGATTCGGCGAGATTGTGGTCCACCCTGGCAGGGCTGGGTCTGGGCAGCCTGACCGCCAGCGGGTTCCCGGGTGAGTCGGCCGGACTGCTCAATGATCCCAAGCACTGGCGGCCAATTACCCAGGCGACGATAGCCTACGGCTATGGCCTGTCAGTAACCCCGCTGCAGCTGGCGCAGGCATTCGCCACGATTGCAGCCGGTGGCACGCGTTACCCGGTAACATTTCAGCAGTTGTCACGACCGGCAAGCGGTGAGCGGGTAATCAGCAGCACGGTCGCGCAGCAGTTGCTGACAATGCTGGAAACTGTCACCCGGCCGGACGGTACCGGCGCACGTGCCGTGGTACCCGGTTATCGTGTGGCAGGAAAAACCGGGACAGCACGCAAGACCGAAGCCGGCGGTTATTCGTCGGAGCGTTACACCTCTGTCTTTGCCGGTGTCGCGCCGGTCAGTCAGCCCAGGCTTGCGGTGGTCGTCGTAGTCGATGAGCCAAGCGCCGGCCTTTATTACGGCGGCGATGTTGCAGCGCCGGTGTTCTCCGCAATCATGGCTGGTGGCCTGCGTCTGCTGGCAGTACCACCGGACGGACTGGTGGCCGAACCACCAATGCTGCAGGTGGCAACCGGTGCGGCGGGGCAGGAGCAATGATGGCGGCTGCCAGGACATTGCACCTGACACTGGCCGAGTTGCTCGGTGCAGAAGCGCCACCGGGAGTCAGCGAACTGACGGTAACCGGCCTGAGCATGTCGAGCCACGGTGTGCAGCCCGGCTTTGCCTTTCTCGCCTGTCCTGGACGGGGTCGCCACGGCCTCGATTTCGCACCGGCCGCTGCTGCCGCCGGTGCGGCGGTCATCCTGTACGAACCACGCGGCAGTGATGCCGAGTTATTGCCAGTGCGCGTACCGTGTATCCCGGTGCCACGGTTGAGTCAGCGTGCCGGCGAAATCGCCGGCATCTTTTACGCCCGGCCGTCGGCACGCATGCGTGTGGCCGGGCTGACCGGAACAAACGGCAAGACCACTGTTTCACATCTTGTTGCTCGCGCAGCTGAAAACACGGGGCACGTCGCGGGCATTTGCGGCACGCTCGGTTATGGCCGCCCGGCCGACCTTATGCCTTCCGAGCTGACCACACCGGATGCAGTGACCGTGCAGCAGCGGTTGAGCCTGCTTGCCGACAACGGCGTTACCCATGTTGCGATGGAAGTTTCATCACACGCCCTCGACCAGTATCGGGTTAACGGTGTGAATTTCGATACCGCCGTGTTTACCAACCTGTCCCGCGACCATCTCGATTATCACGGCGACATGCAGGCCTACTTCGAGGCCAAGCGCCAGCTGTTTGCCTGGCCCGGGCTGCGTCACGCGGTCATCAACGTTAATGACGTCGCTGGTGCACAGCTGGCGAGAGACATGGCAGACACATTGCGCGTAACGGCCGTTGGCAGTGGTAAGGCAATACTCGGTTTTGACAGCCTGCAGATCAGTAAAGTTGAGACCACCGGTACGGGTCTGCGTCTGGTGATTACAGCTGCCGGCGGCGATGTCGCGATCGACAGCCCCTTGCTGGGTGATTTCAACGCTTTCAACCTGGCGTTGGCGCTTGGTGTGCTGGTCGGCTGGGGGCTGGAGGCCGACGCGGCCGCCGCTGCCCTGGCCAGGGTGCGACCGGTTGCCGGCAGGATGGAGTCTTTTGGCGGCGGTGACCGGCCGCTGGTCGTGGTCGACTACGCCCACACACCCGATGCGCTGGACAACGCATTGCGGGCATTACGGCGTCACTGCGCACGTGACCTGTGGGTGATGTTTGGTTGCGGCGGCGATCGTGACCGTGGCAAGCGATCCATGATGGGCGAGATCGCAGCACGCCTTGCCGATCGTGTAGTCATTACCGATGACAATCCGCGCCGCGAAGATCCGCACCGGATTATTGCCGAAATTGAGGACGGGGCTGCCGGCGAACACGTCAACGTGGTACGCGGCAGGCGCGAAGCTATTGAGTGGACGGTGGCGCAGGCAAGTGCCGGTGACATCGTCCTGTTGGCCGGGAAGGGCCACGAGGACTATCAGCTGGTTGGTGAGCAGCGCCTGTCGTTGAGCGACCGGGATGAGGCGCGTCGCCTGGTGGGGGATCCGGTATGAGTCATGGTTCAGTAAAGCAATTGGCACGCATTGTCGGCGGCGAGTTGCACGGCACAGACACGCTGTTTCTTGCGGTGTGTACCGATACACGCAAGCTGAGAGAGGGCGAGCTGTTTGTTGCCCTGCAGGGGCCAAATTTCGATGGCAATGATTACGCTGCCAGCGCCATGCAGCAGGGCGCAACCGCGGCACTTGTGTCACGCCTCTCTGACATCGATATTCCACAGGTTCTGGTCGACGATACCCAGGCGGCGCTCGGTCGTTACGCGCACTTCTGGCGCGCCGCACGCGAAGCACGGGTCATTGCGGTAACCGGCAGCAACGGCAAGACCACTGTCAAGGAAATGATCGCCGCGATAATGCGCCGGGTTGGCCACACTCTTGCTACGCGCGGCAACCTGAACAATGAGATTGGCGTTCCGCTCACGCTGCTCGAACTCGAAGATCGCCATCAGCACGCCGTAATCGAGTTGGGTGCGAATCATCCAGGCGAAATCGCCCGTCTCACGGCGATGACTGCACCGCAGATAGGGCTGATTACCAATGCCGGCCCGGCTCATCTCGAGGGGTTCGGCAGCGTTGAGGGCGTGGCCAGGGCAAAAGGCGAGCTTTACGAAGGGCTGGCCGCCGATGCGATCGCTGTAATCAATCGCGACGATGAATACTACGGGTTGTGGGCCAGCATGGCGGGTGATCGCCGCATCGTAACTTTTGGTTCTGCCAGTGGCGCTGATTTCTGTGCCCGTGAAGTGATCCAGCACACTAATGGTCATGGTAACGGGCTGCGCGTGTTGCTCGAAACACCCGAGGGTGATTGCGTCATCAAGCTGCCGTTGCCGGGACGCCATAACGGTGTCAACGCGGCCGCGGCCGCCGCCGCAGCCTGGTCGGCCGGCGCTGAGCTGGAGACGATCGTCGCGGGTTTGCAAGGCGTCAAGCCCGCCGCCGGCAGACTGGCAATCAAGCGGACAGGCTGCGGCGCACGTGTAATTGACGACACGTATAACGCCAACCCGGGTTCGCTGCAGGTGGCGCTGGACTTTCTCGCGGCGCAGCCGGGCAAGGCGTGGCTGGTGCTGGGCGATATGGGTGAGCTTGGCGAT
This sequence comes from Gammaproteobacteria bacterium, assembly GCA_013003425.1. Taxonomy (NCBI): domain Bacteria; kingdom Pseudomonadati; phylum Pseudomonadota; class Gammaproteobacteria; species Gammaproteobacteria bacterium. The sequence goes on from JABDJB010000106.1 coordinate 49,853, forward strand.
AACGCCCGGGCGCTGCATGCCCACTTTGGTGAGCGGGCCCGCAAGTCCGGCGTCGAGCGATTGTTTGCGATCGGTCCCCTCAGTGCCGCAGCTGCCGAAAGTTTTGGTCCGGGCGCCGAGCGTTTCGCCAGCGCGGAACAGCTTATCGCTACTTTGCGCGCCGAGCTGCACGATGGCGTCAACCTGCTGGTCAAGGCTTCGCGCGCAATGCAGCTGGAGCAGGTTGCCGATGCGCTCAGTGAAGAAGAGGCGCGGGGCTGAGCAATGCTGATGTACCTGGCAGAATACCTGGAGCGCTTCCATTCCGGATTTAATGTATTCGGCTATATCACGATGCGCGCGATTCTCAGCGCACTCACGGCGCTGCTGATGTCATTCATCGTGGGCCCGGCGATGATACGCCGGCTCAGCGCCTACCAGATCGGCCAGACCGTGCGCGACGATGGGCCCGAGTCGCACCTGCCAAAGGCCGGCACGCCGACCATGGGCGGGGCGCTGATACTCGTGGCGATTTCTTTCAGCACGTTGTTGTGGGCAGACCTGGGTAATCGTTTCGTTTGGGTGGTGCTGGCGGTGCTGATCGCCTTCGGACTCATCGGCCTGATTGATGACTACAAGAAGCTGGTGCTGAAGGACAGCAAAGGGCTGAGCGCCCGTTCCAAGATTTTCTGGCAAAGCCTGGTCGCGCTGGCTGCTGCAGCGGTGTTGTTCTGGACCGCTCGTGACCCGGCCGAAACTTCGCTGCTGCTGCCGTTTTTCAAGAACTTCGCCCTGCAGATGGGGTCGTTCTACATCATCTTCGCTGCGTTCGTGATTGTTGGTACCAGCAACGCCGTCAACCTGACCGATGGGCTCGATGGGCTGGCCATCATGCCGACGGTGCTGGTAGGGGCGGCACTGGGCGTATTCGCTTATGCCACGGGCAACTTCAACTTTGCCGAATACCTTGGCATCCCGTTCATTAACGGCGTTGGGGAAATGCTTGTTATCTGCGCGGCACTGACCGGCGCCGGTCTCGGATTCCTGTGGTTCAACACTTATCCCGCGCAGGTATTCATGGGAGATATCGGCGCGCTGGCACTGGGCGCGGCGCTGGGCGTTGTTGCCGTCATTGTGCGCCAGGAGCTGGTGCTGGCAATCATGGGTGGCGTGTTTGTTGTCGAGACGGTGTCCGTAATCATCCAGGTGGCGTTGTTCAAAATGACCGGGCGACGCGTCTTCCTGATGGCGCCTCTGCACCATCATTACGAACTCAAGGGGTGGGCGGAACCAAAGGTCATCGTGCGGTTCTGGATCATCACTTTCATCCTTGTGCTTGTCGGACTGGCAACACTGAAACTGCGATGAAGATTGAAGTCGACAGCGTAGCGGTCAAACGTACCAGCATCGTTGTCGGGCTGGGCAAGACCGGCGTGTCCTGCGCCCGCTACCTGGCGGGTCTGGGCGACCGGGTCATTGTGACCGACACACGCGAGCGCCCGCCCGGGCTGTCTGACCTGCGACGTCTGCGACCTGACATCGAGCTGCGGCTCGGCGGTTTTGACGAGGCAATGTTGTCACTGGCTGATCGCCTCGTGGTTTCTCCCGGCGTGTCACTGCAGGAGCCATTCATCCAGTCTGCGGCGCGCCGCAATGTTTCGATAATCGGCGACATCGAATTATTCGCTGAGGTTGCGGAGGCGCCGATCATTGGCGTCACCGGTTCCAACGGAAAGACAACCGTAACGACGCTGGTCGCCGCGATGATGCGCAAGTCCGGCCGCAAGGTGCTGGCCGGCGGGAATCTGGGTGTGCCTGCGCTGGATCTGCTGAAGCAGCCGGTGCCGGACTTTTATGTGCTCGAGTTATCCAGTTTCCAGCTGGAACGCACCGGCAATTTGTCAGCGGCAGTTGCGGCCGTGCTTAACATCTCTCCTGATCACATTGACCGGCATGGCGGCGTTGATGCCTACATCGAAGCCAAGACCCGGGTCTACGATTCCTGCGGCATCGCTGTCTACAACCGCGATGACGAGCGCGTCGCTGCAATGGTTGCTGACCGCCTGGCCACGCTGAGTTTTGGTATCAATATGCCGGCGGTAGGCCAGTATGGCGTAATCAGCCGGCGCGGCACCGACTGGATTGCCCGTGGCCCGCGCCTGCTTGCGCCGGTCAGTTCGCTGAAAGTTGTTGGCGCTCATAATCTGGCGAATGTGCTGGCGGCAATGGCAATCGGGGAGGCAGCCGGTCTGCCACGTGACCCGATGCTCCAGGCGGCGCAGGAATTCCGTGGACTGCCGCACCGCACGCAGGTGGTTGCCGACGCGGCAGGCATGACCTGGATCAATGATTCCAAAGGTACCAACGTCGGTGCTTCGGTGGCGGCGCTGGAAAGTATTCGTCGCGGGAAGATAGTCCTGATTGCCGGCGGCGATGGCAAAGACGCCGACTTTTCGCCGCTGGTGCGGGTGATGCACCGGCGTGGCCGTGCAGCCATTTTACTGGGTAAAGACGCAGAGCGGCTGCGCGAGCTGTTGGCGCCGCATTGCCAGGCGACTGTCGTTGATGACATGCCGGCTGCAGTCAAGGCAGCAGCCGAGGCCGGCAGTCGTGGCGATACCGTGCTGTTGTCGCCGGCGTGTTCGAGCCTGGATATGTACGTCAATTACGAAGCTCGTGGCGATGCCTTCGTCAGCGCCATAAGGCGGTTGCGATGAGTGCGGCGCGGACATACAGCCAGCCGTGGCGGGTGGCGGTCGACCCGGTGCTGGGTAGTGTCGTCGCGGCATTGTTGCTTATTGGCCTGGTGATGGTGGCCAGTTCTTCTGTCGCTATTGCCGACCGCGACCTGGCCGCACCATTTTATTACCTGAACCGGCAGCTACTGCTGTTGTTGATTGGCCTGGGTGCCGGCGGTGTTGCACTTGTGGCACCAACCCGCTTGTACGAAAAGTCCAGCGTCGTGCTGCCGCTGATTGCCTTGCTGCTGTTGGTAATCGTATTGCTGCCCGGTGTTGGTCACACGGTTAATGGCAGCACGCGCTGGCTGCCGCTGGGGCCGGTCAGGCTGCAGGTTTCTGAACCGGTACGGCTGTTGTTGCTGATGTATATCGCCGGATACATCGTCCGGCGGCATCAGCATGTGCGCGAGACGCTGGGCGGTTTCGTCAAGCCGATGTTGCTGATCACCGTGGCCTGCACGCTGCTGCTTGCCGAACCTGATTTTGGTGCGGCCGCGGTTTTGCTGGGCACAGTGCTGGCGGTAATGTTTATCGGTGGCGTGCGCTGGCGCGACCTGTTTTTGCTGGTTACCGCTGCAGGCGTCTCACTGGCCGCGCTGGCACTGACTTCGCCATACCGGCTGCAACGGCTGACGACGTTTCTCGATCCGTGGGCCGATCCATTCAACTCCGGCTTTCAGCTCACGCAGTCGTTGATTGCGGTTGGGCGCGGCGGATTGTTTGGTGTCGGCCTGGGTGGCAGCGTGCAGAAGCTTTTCTACCTTCCCGAAGCACACACAGACTTCGTTTTTGCCGTGCTGGCTGAAGAGCTCGGCCTGATAGGGGCGGTCGGCGTAATACTGCTGTTCGTGTTGCTGGTGTGGCGCTGTTTTGCAATTGCCCGGGCTGCGGGCGAGGCAGGGCTGGCGTTCCAGTCATACCTGGTTTACGGCATCAGCATCTGGCTCGGCAGTCAGGCATTCATAAACATCGGCGTATCACTGGGCGCCCTGCCGACAAAGGGTCTGACCCTGCCATTGATCAGCTATGGCGGCAGCAGCCTGGCGATCTGTTGTATTGCTCTGGCACTGGTATTGCGTGTTCATCATGAAACCGTAATTGCGACCCGCGCGGCTTCGCCGCGACGGCCGGCGACTCGCCGGAAGGGGCGGCGATGACGAGCGTGATGATCATGGCCGGTGGCACCGGTGGGCATGTCTATCCCGCGCTGGCCGTTGCCCGGCGCATGGCGGAACAGTCATGCGAAGTGAGCTGGCTGGGTACCCGCACCGGACTCGAGGCGCGTGTCGTGCCGGAGGCCGGCATCGCCATCGACTGGCTCAAGGTCAGCGGGCTGCGCGGCCGCGGCCTGATGTCGTGGTTGCTGGCGCCGTTTGTGCTGGTGCGCGCCGTATGGCAGGCGGCTCGCGCTATTCGGCGACGTCGTCCGGCCGTTGTGTTGGGGATGGGCGGCTTTGTCGCGGGGCCTGGTGGCATTGCCGCATGGTTGTTGCGCCGTCCGCTGGTTATACACGAACAAAACGCCGTTGCCGGTCTGACAAATCGTCTGCTGGCACCGTTTGCGAAAACTGTCATCGAAGCATTTCCGGGCAGCTTCGATGAGCGCCGTGGGGCGCAAGCGGTGGGAAATCCTGTGCGCCGCGAGATTGTCGGGATGCCGACTCCGCGCGAACGCTTTGCCGTGCGCAGTGGTCGCCCGAACCTGCTGGTACTCGGTGGCAGCCAGGGCGCACTGGCGTTGAACGAAATAGTCCCGCGGGCGATCGCGCTGATTGAATCGGTGGACCGGCCGCAGGTATGGCATCAATGTGGTGCGCGAACCCACAACGTTGCCGAAAAGGCTTATGCCCAGTACGGCATTGACGTTCGGCTGAGTGAGTTCATCGAGGACATGCCTGCCGCCTATGGCTGGGCTGATCTGGTGGTTTGCCGCGCCGGCGCACTGACGATTGCCGAACTGGCCGCTGCCGGTGTTGGTGCCCTGCTGGTGCCGTACCCGCTGTCGATCGACGATCACCAGACGCTCAACGCGCGTTACCTGGAGGCAGCCGGGGCCGGCATGATCGTCGCGCAGTCGGAGTTGACTCCGGAGCTGCTGGCTACCGCGCTGGAAAAATTGCTCAGCGATCGCCAGCGGCTGCTCGATATGGCCGAGGCGGCGCGCCGGGTGGCGCAGCCAGATGCCACTGAAAGCGTGGTGCAGGCCTGCCTGCAGGTCGCCGGGAGGGCGCGGTCATGACCGACCGGATGCGTCGAATCCACACCATTCACTTTGTCGGTATCGGCGGCGTCGGCATGGGCGGGATTGCCGAAGTGCTGCTGAATCTTGGCTATGCCGTGCAGGGATCCGACCTGCGCGACGGCGCGGTAACCCGGCACCTGGCTGATCTGGGTGCGCGAATCTTTACCGGCCACGACAAGTCAAACGTCAGTGGTGCGGATGTTGTGGTTGTCTCCAGCGCCGTCGCCGCCGACAACGCAGAAGTTGTCGCCGCGCATGATGCACGTATCCCGGTAGTGCCGCGCGCAGAGATGCTGGCGGAGCTGATGCGCTTCAGGTACGGCATTGCGGTGGCCGGTACCCATGGCAAGACAACCACGACGAGTCTCATCGCATCCGTGCTCGCCGAAGGTGGCGAGGACCCGACTTTTGTCATTGGCGGGCGGCTGGAAAGCGCCGGCAGCAATGCGCGGCTGGGCAGCGGCCGCTATCTCGTTGCCGAAGCAGACGAGAGCGACGCGTCGTTCCTGCATCTGCAGCCCATGATTGCGGTTGTGACCAATGTCGATGCCGATCACCTGGAAAGCTATCGTGGTGACGTGCAGCGGCTGCGTACGGCATTTGTTGATTTTCTGCACAATCTTCCCTTCTACGGCCTGGCGGTTGTGTGTGCGGACGATCCCGGTGTCCACGACATACTCGGCTCAATTTCGCGGCCCATAGTCAGCTATGGCTTCGAAGAGGGCGCCGATGTGCGTGGCACCGGGCTTCGCCGCGATCGTATTACCACCAGCTTCGAGGTGTCGAGCGTCGGTTACCAGCCGCTCGAGATCACACTTAACCTGCCCGGCCGTCACAATGCGCTCAATGCACTCGCTGCCGTGGCGGTGGCGCGTGAGCTGGGTGTGGATGACGGCGCCGTGCAGCGGGCGCTGGCACGTTTTGCCGGTATCGGTCGTCGTTTCCAGGTAATCGGCGAACCGCGAACGGCTGCCGGCAAGGTGCTGGTAGTCGACGACTATGGCCACCATCCGACAGAGATTGCCGCGACCATCGAGGCGGCGCGCCAGGGCTGGCCGGAACGCCGTCTGGTAGTGGCATTCCAGCCGCACCGCTACAGCCGGACGCGCGATTTGCTCGACGACTTCGCCCAGGTGCTGTGTACCGCGGATGCGTTGTTGCTGACCGAAGTCTATGCCGCCGGCGAAGAACCGATTAGCGGTGCTGACGGGCGGGCAATGGCACGTGCGGTGCGCTCACGCGGTCGAGTCGAGCCGGTCTTTGTCGAAGATGTGCAGCGGCTGCCGCAGGTGTTGCAGCGGGTACTGCGCGATGGTGATCTGCTGTTGATGCTCGGCGCCGGCAATATAGGCGCAGTGGCAGCGTCGCTGCCCGATCAGCTCGGAATAAAGGCGGCGGGGTCGGACGGATGAACATGCCGCGCACCCATTCCGAACTACGCGGCGACAGGCGCCACGATGAGCCGATGGCGAAACATACGTCATGGCGCGTCGGTGGCCCTGCTGATCTGTGGTACCGACCCGCCGATCTCGAGGACCTGCAGACTTTCATGGCCACGCTGCCGCCCGGTATCGATGTTTACTGGGTCGGGCTGGGCAGCAACCTGCTGGTACGCGACGGCGGTTTACGCGGCGCTGTAATCAGTACTCATGGAGTGATCGACAGCATCACGCGGCTTGGCGACAGCATTGTTTATGCCGAGTCCGGTGTCGCCTGCGCCAAGCTGGCGCGTCGCTGTGCACGCTGGGGGCTGGGTCCGGCTGAATTTTTCGCCGGCATTCCCGGCACCATCGGCGGCGCGCTGGCAATGAATGCCGGCGCCTTTGGCGGCGAGACGTGGGAGCGTGTCAATGCGGTCGATGTCATCAACCGCTTTGGCGAGTTGCGCCGCCGTCACCGTGATGAATACGAAGTCGATTATCGCAGCGTAACGGGGCCGCGTGACGAGTGGTTTATCGGCGCTGAATTCGGTTTCGACCAGGGCGTGCCAACCGGACGCGGTGCGATTCGTGACCTGCTGGCGCGACGCAAGGCCAGCCAGCCGATCGGTGTGCCCAGCTGCGGTTCGGTGTTCCGCAATCCACCTGACGACTATGCCGCACGCCTGATCGAGAGTGCGGGGCTAAAGGGGCATGGTATCGGTGGCGCCGTGGTTTCTGACAAGCATGCAAATTTCATCATAAACAGCGGTGACGCCAGCGCTGCCGACCTCGAGGCGCTGATCAGGCATGTCCGGGAAACGGTGCGGGAAAAGCATGGCATCGAGCTGATCCAGGAAGTTCGCATACTGGGGGAGGTCGCATGAGCCGCGTCAGCGATCCCGCAGTCTTTGGCAAGGTTGTCGTGCTGTATGGCGGCGAATCGGCCGAGCGCGAAGTGTCGCTGCAAAGCGGTGCGGCAGTGCTGGCTGCGCTGCAGTCAAAGGGCATTGATGCGACCGGCGCCGATACCCGCACCGTCGCAGTTGCCGGGCTGGCAGATGCCGGTTATGACCGCGCGTGGATCGCGCTGCACGGTCGGGGCGGTGAAGACGGCACCGTGCAGGGCACGCTGCAGACCATTGGCCTGCCATACACCGGCAGCGGCGTGCTCGGCTCGGCGCTGGCCATGGACAAATTGCGCAGCAAGATGCTGTTCCGCGCCGCCGGTTTGATGACGCCGCCATGGTCGCTGCCGCGCAGCGAGGCGGATCTCGAAACTGTCATCGAGCATGTCGGCGTGCCCTGCTTTGTCAAACCGGTGGCAGAGGGTTCCAGCGTCGGCGTGACGCGCGTCGATGAGCCGCAACAACTGGCCGATGCATTTCACGCGGCTGCCGCTGATGGCAACGATGTGCTCGTGGAGGAACTGATCGTCGGTCCCGAATACACAGCGGCAATGCTGGACGGGGAGTTATTGCCACTGATTCGCATCGAAACACCGCGCGACTTCTACGACTACCAGGCCAAGTACCACAGTGAGCGCACGCTTTATCACTGCCCGTGCGGGCTGTCGCGCGAACGGGAGCTGGAGCTGGCGGCATTGAGCAAGTGCGCTTTCGAGATAGTCGGGGCGAGTGGCTGGGGTCGGGTCGATTTCATGCTCGATGCAGACGGCACGGCTCATTTTCTCGAAGTAAACACAATACCGGGCATGACCTCCCACAGCCTGGTGCCGATGGCGGCGGCGACCGCGGGAATGGATTTCGAAACCCTGGCGTGGCGCGTGCTCGAGACCAGCCTTGCATCGGAGGTGACGTCATGACCGTGCTACGCCGTCGCCGTGCCAATCGCCGCAAACCCGCGCCACGTGACTGGAGCGCCGTGGTCGATCGCGGCGTGCGCCTGTTGCGGGCACTTGGTGTCACTGCGGCGGTAGTGGTTGTTGCGGTTCTGGTTGTGCTGTTACTCGACCGGCCGCTGACCAAAGTGACTATCGATGGCCCGTTTCAGCGTGTTACTGCAGTACAGCTCGAGGCCATCGTGCGATCGCATCTCCCGGCAAGCGTGTTGCGTGCAGATATTGCTGACATACGCGCCTCGTTGAATGCCGTCGACTGGGTCGATCGCGCAGCAGTACGCCGCCGCTGGCCCGACGAACTGCACGTAATTATTACCGAACAGGTGCCGGCCGCGCGGTGGGGCGAACGCGGCCTGCTCAATACGCGTGGCGAATTGTTCCTGCGCGAGGCCCGTCATGTGCCGGCCGAGCTGCCTCGCCTGGACGGACCCGAAGGCAGTGAGTGGCAGGTCGCGCAGCGCTATCTGTGGATGCGCGACAGGTTGCTGGCCGCCGGACTTGGTCTTGCTGCGGTACAGCTCGACGCGCGTGGCGCATGGCAGCTACGGCTGACAAATGGAATCGAGGTGCGGTTGGGCCGGGATGACTCGGACAAGCGCATCGAACTGTTTGTCGAAGTGGTCGCGCCGCTTATCGCGCCGCGTGCCGGTGAGGTGGCTTATGTGGATATGCGTTACAGCAACGGTTTTGCAGTTGGCAGGGGTGAGGCGGCAGTGAGAACTGCAGAGGTGTTATCGGATGCCTAAACGTAGCGACAGGAATCTGGTCGTTGGTCTGGATATTGGCACTTCCAAGGTGGTGGCGATTGTCGGCGAAGTAAATGTGGACGATGAGCTCGAAGTCATCGGCATCGGCATGCACCCTTCGCGCGGTCTTAAAAAAGGCGTGGTCGTCAATATCGAATCGACCGTGCAGTCCATTCAGCGAGCCGTCGAGGAGGCCGAATTGATGGCCGGCTGCGAAATACATTCGGTCTATACCGGGATTGCCGGCAGCCATGTACGCAGTCTCAATTCGCACG
>JABDJB010000107.1 GCA_013003425.1 Gammaproteobacteria bacterium
TTCAATCCGGCCAAAGCCTATTTCGGCGCGGGCATCGCATGGAGCGGCTTTTTGTCGCACCGCCGTTCGGACCAGCTTGGCCTGGCGATTGCTTCAGTCCGCCTTGGTGACGACTACCGCCAGGCCAATAACAGCAATACGCACGAAACCACAATCGAGCTGACCTACCGGGCCCGGGTTTCCGACTGGCTTTACCTGCAGCCTGATATCCAGTACATCATCAACCCCGGCGCCGAGCCGCGACTGGATAATTCCCTGGTGTTAGGGCTGCGCTTCGAAGCGCTCCACGGTCTGTTTTAGCTGACAGCCAGGGGCATCTGATGCCTCAGGCTGTAGCCAATGCATCAGCTGCCGCTGCGTGCTTTTGTATGCAGCACGATGTCAATACGCCGGTTACGCGCGCGACCCTCTTTGGTTTCATTGTTGGCAATCGGCCTTGTTTCACCGTAACCAACTGCTGCGATCTGGGCGTCCGCTATGTTCATATTGGCGCGCAGGTAGGCGCGCACAGCATCGGCACGCTCCTGTGACAATTTCATGTTTATTGCATCGCCGCCGTAGGCGTCGGTGTGACCTTCAATGGTCACCATGGCATCGGGAAATACGCGAATTGCTTCCATCAGCGTGGTCAGCAGACCATAGGCATGCGGCTCGATGGTTGCTTTGCCAACCGGGAAACTAGTGCCAACCATGCGGATGATGATGTCACTGCCGTCACGCAGTACGTCAGCGTCGTCTTCATTGAACATGTTCTCAATGCGGGCAAACTGCGCGCGTTCCTTTGCCTGCCGCTCAAGTTCGACTTCCAGTGCCTGCCGTTGCTCGCTAATACCGCCCAGGCGGGTCTCGAGTGAGTCCAGCTGTGCTTCCAGCGCAGCGATCTGCCGGGCGCGATCGTAAAGTTCCTGCTCATTTGTGCGCTGCTGTTGCTGCAGCTCGCGGATGTACTCGAGGATGCTGCGGGTTGCTGGCTGGTAACCCTCGTCGAAGCTGACAGTAAGATCGGCCAAGCCCGCAATCTGCTGCAACGGAAGCTCACCGGCCAATATGAACGACTCGACGCCTTCTTTGCGCGACTCTTTCACTTCGTTTGCCAGGAACAGCGCGTGACGCGCTTCGTACTGAGCCTGCCGCGCGAGGTCGCGCGGCCGGTCGGTATCGTAGCGGTTGTCGGTGAGCTCTTTTTCAGCTGTTGCGAGTAGTTCCTGCGCCAGCTTGAACGTCGCCGGCGCGTAGCGCTCGGCACGTGCTTCTTCTGCCTGGTTGAGCAGTCGCCGTGCATCGTTGAGATACGCCGCCTTGATGCCGGCCAGCTCAGCGCGCCGGTACAGCTCCTCGGCTTCTGCTGCACGACGCAGTGACGCCTGCTTGTCGCCACGCTCGAACTCATTGATAGCTTCGCGAAACTTGCGTTCGCCCAGTTGCCAGTTTTTCTCGTCGTGCAGGCCGGCGTCCACACCCCGGGCTGCCTGTCGCAACTTGACCAGACTCGCAAGCTCGGCGCGTGCGCTGCGTGCGATTTTCTGCGCATCGCGGTAGGTCTGAGCTGCCTCAGCCAGCGCGCGCTTGATGCGCTCGAGCGGGCGATCCTGGCCAAAATCCCGTTCGGCGGCGGCCAGCGCATCGCTGCCGCGCTCAAAGGTGCGCGGCGCGTAGGTTGCCGCATCGGCTGCCTTAGCCGCATCGCGCGCGGCTACCGCATCAGAAAACATCAGGTCGCGCACCTGCTGGTCGCTGGCAATGGCCAGCAGCGGGGCGCATAACAGCAGCGTCGATATGATGCGGTGAGTTGGGTTCATCCGGATCTCTCCATACAAAACGGCGACGGGAATATACCCCTGGCAACGCGGCGGCGCCAGCAAAAATATTGCATCAGGCTGGCCTGCGCACCGCCATGGCATCCCGGCGCGGGAACGGTCCGGTCCGTGCACGGAACCGGCATCGTGCGCGGGCTGACGACCTGTCGCGATCTGAACCTCCGGATCCGGAGGAGCGACGCGACCTGGAAACCGTCAGGGACCGTTTGCGTATCGAACTCGAACCAGCAGCCTAGGCTGCCAGCGTCGGCGGGATCAGTTCCAGCGCCTGCTCGATGAGTTCGAGACGCGGCGAGCGCACCGGAAACGTGGCGTAAGCCTGGCGCTCGAAAACCGGCGCGTCTTCAACCCGGTGCAGCAGACCAAATTCCAGGTCTTTCTCCACCATCCGGAGCGGCAGGTAGGCGCTGCCGCCGACGGCGTTGATGTACTCGAGTGCCATTTTCGCATGCGATGCCCGGGTTCTGGCCTCGACCGCGTCAGGAAAGGTGCGCCGGTGATCAAGCGCAAATGACAAACCCCAGTCGACATACACATAGCCGTCACCGAGCGCGGTTTCGATGGAAACACCCGCGCTGCTGGATACACATACGAACTGAAGGGTTGCCGTTTCGCGGATGTGCATGATTTCCAGCTGCGCCGGTTCGAGCATGATCGCGACATCCAGCGTGCCGTCGATCAGCTGCCGTGTCAGTACATCCGGTGTCTGCGACTCGGCGATGATGGCCATCTCCGGCCAGGTGCGCCGCATCTCGTGCAGCCAGCGTTGCAGTACGGCGTCCCACAGACGCAGGCTGCCGCCGATCACCAGTTGTACCGCCGCACCGGCGAAGGTCACGTCCTGCCGCGCCGCGCGCCACGCTGCGATCAACCGTTGCGCGTGGGGAACCAGCCGGCTGCCCTCGGGCGTCAGCCTCATTTCCCGCCGGCTGCGCTCGAACAATAGCGAACCCAGTTGCTGCTCGAGGTTTTTCAGCCGGGAGCTCACCGCCGCCTGGGTGACATTGAGGGCCTCAGCGGAGCGGCCGAAATGCCGCGTCCGGTTGAGTTCGAGGAAGGTACGCAGCAGTTCCAGATCCATGGACCAATAATAAAAACTTCTTATTAAATCCACAACTAATTTTAGTTTTATTTATCGTCAGTCTGACCGTACCATCGGCTCCGAACCTGGTCTGGCGACCAGTCATGGAGCAGCGGTCGTGATGAGTGAATCTGGCGGTCGGCGCGGGCACGAGGAGATCGTGGCCTCACATCTGCAGCAACAACAGTACCTGTCGCAGGCCGAGAAACGGATGGAGGAGGCGCGCGCCAAGCTACAGGGCGTTGGCAGCAAGTTGAGCGGCATCGTGCGGGCGAAGACACGACTGGATGCGCAACTGGTGACTATCGAGCGACGGCTGGCACAGCTGCGCGGTTCCGACCCGCAATTATGGGACAGTAACCGGCGCCAGCTCGATGCAGCCTGGGACGAACTGGCCGCAGCGATCACAGCTTTTATCAGCCGTTTGAGTTGAACAGGGGGGTAAAAACATGCGCGTAAAGATTGCCATCGCTGCAGTTTTGCTGGTGCTGGTTAGCCTGTTTGCCGTGCAGAACTCGCAGGTTGTCGAAATTCGTCTGCTGATGTGGACTGTGGAAATTTCCCGCGCGCTGTTGATCTATCTCATGCTCGTTATCGGCATAGTAATCGGCTGGTTTATGCGGGCAATCTGGAGGCTGTCGCGAAATGCACGGCAACAGTAATCAATTGCTGCGCCGACTGGAGGTGCTGGCCTGGCTCGCTGCCGGACTGTTGCTCGGGTTTTATTTCATCGCCGCGGTACATGCTGACCGCGCATCCGGACGCGATTTACAGCAGTTCGAGCGCAGCGCATTGCAGGTTGATGCAGCCGAGCAGTCGCTGTGGTCAGAGTCGCGCAAGGCAGCCTACCGCGAGTCGCTGACGTCAATTCACGAGCTGCCCGAAGCGGTGCTGCGTATCCCGGCTATCGCCCTGGAGGCGCCGGTGTGGGCAGGAACCGATGAGGTGACGCTGAATCGCGCCGTTGGCCGTGTGCCGCAGTCGGCGAGTGCCGGCGAAGCCGGCAACGTCGTCCTGGCTGCGCACCGCGACGGGTTTTTCCGCGAACTCGGTGAACTGGCCGAGGGCGATACGGTCGTCATCCAGACGTTGCAGGAACAGCACCGTTATGTGGTGCGGCAGTCACTGATCGTCGAGCCTGATGCTGTGCACGTGATGGACGATACCGGGCAACCGATACTGACGCTCATCACGTGCTACCCGTTTTATTTCGTTGGTCCGGCGCCACAGCGTTACGTGGTGCGGGCCGTGCTTGAAACATCTGCCACAGGAGGAACTTTTCAATGAGCAGGTTTGTACTTACCGCAGTAGCAGTATTTTTGTTGGCCAGTCTGTCCATGCCAGCCACGGCACAGACGTCGTTTGCCTGGGTTCAGGACGATATTGATGTATACAACATGCAGGTCGTCAGGGTCAGCGGCCGGCGGCTTACCGTACGGATTACCGAACTGCGCGGCCGGCATACTTTCCAGGTGCCGCGCGGCTTCCACTTCTATATCGACGGACAACGGACCGACGTAACTGCGCTCGAGCGTGGCCAGCGGCTGACCGCCTATGTCACCCGGGCACCAAACCGCGAACTGGTGCTGGTTGATGCGGGCGTGCCTCAGGCAACACCACCCGCAACCCCGGCGGCGCCGCCGGTCGTAGCGGTGCAGGCGCCTGAGCCGGCCCCGGCCGTCGCCATGCTGCCAAAGACTGGCAGCCCGCTGCCACTGATCGGGCTGGGCGGCCTGCTGGCGCTGATAACGGCCTTTGGCATACGCCTGGTACGCACGCAGCGTTAAGATGCTGTCCCGGGGGCGCGTTGCGCCCCCGGGGTTTGCATTGCAACTGGGGGCTTTCAAATGGCCAAGGAAAAAATTCCGCTGGGTTGGCGCGAATGGATCGCGTTACCGGATCTGGGGATCGAGCGTATCAAGGCGAAGGTCGACACCGGTGCACGCACCTCGGCGCTGCATGCGTTTTTTATCGAAACGGTCGAGGGACGGGATCGCCCCACGGTTCGATTCGGCCTGCATCCGAGACAGCGTGACAGTGAAACAGAAGTCATGTGCGAAGCGGAAATACTCGACGAACGCTGGGTTACCGACTCGGGCGGACACCGCGAGATGCGCCCGGTGATCGAAACGACTATCGAGATGGCCGGCGAGCGCTGGCCCATCGAGATAACACTGACATCGCGCGACAATATGCGCTTTCGCATGCTGCTGGGCCGTACCGCAATGCGCAAACGCTGCGTCGTGCACCCGGGCAGATCCTACCTTGCAGGCAACAAGCCGGAGAAGAAATGAGCGACACAACAGTAAAGGAACACCCACGGCTGCGCATTGCTATCCTGTCGCGCGGCCCGAAGCTGTACTCCACCCGGCGACTGGTAGAGGCGGCCGAGCAGCGTGGACATCAGGTGAAGGTTATCAACCCGCTGCGCTGCTACATGAACATCGCGGCAAACAACCCCGAAATACACTTTGATGGCAAAAAGCTGCAGGATTTTGACGCGGTGATACCGCGTATCGGTGCATCGGTAACTTTTTACGGTACCGCGGTGCTGCGCCAGTTCGAAATGATGGGCGTGTTCCCGGTCAACGAGTCAGTTGCCATCAGCCGCTCCCGCGACAAGCTGCGTTCGATGCAGCTGATGGCACGCAAGGGTGTCGGCCTGCCGGTTACCGGATTTGCTCACGCGCCGGATGACGTCCGGGACATGCTCAGTATGGTCGGCGGCGCGCCGCTGGTTATCAAGCTGCTCGAGGGCACCCAGGGAATCGGCGTAGTGCTGGCGGAGACACCAAAAGCAGCCGAGAGTGTCATCGAGGCCTTCATGGGCCTGAATGCTAATATCCTGGTGCAGGAATTCATTAAAGAAGCCGGTGGTGCGGACATCCGCTGCCTGGTCGTAGGCGACCGGGTCATTGCGGCAATGAAACGCCAGGCGGCGGACGGCGAGTTTCGCTCGAATCTGCATCGCGGTGGCAGTGCCGAACTGGTCAAGCTCACCCCGGACGAGCGCGCGACCGCGGTGCGGGCTGCGAAAGTCATGGGTCTAAACGTGGCGGGCGTCGACGTATTGCGCTCCGAGCGCGGTCCGGTTGTAATCGAGGTCAATTCCTCGCCTGGACTGGAAGGCATCGAAGGAGCTACCGGCAAAGATGTTGCTGCGTTGATCATGAAGTTCATCGAGAAAAATGCTCGCCCGCATCGCACCCGCACACGAGGCAAGGGGTGAGCGGCCGACCGCTGCAGATCAGTGACGCCAGCATCGCGCCTGGCAACAGGCAGACAGTTGACCTGATCGCCGGGCAGCTTTATACGCATGAACCCATCTACATGCCGGTGCACGTGGTTAACGGCAAGCATGACGGGCCGGTGCTGTTCCTCAGTGCCGCGATTCATGGCGACGAGCTCAATGGCATCGAAATCGTGCGTCGCGTGGTTAACTCGCGTATCACCGGACGGCTGCGCGGCACGCTCATTGCCGTGCCAATCGTCAATGTACTCGGTGTGGTACACCAATCCCGCTACCTGCCGGACCGGCGCGACCTGAACCGCAGTTTTCCCGGCAGCCCGACGGGCTCGCTGGCCGCACGCATGGCGCACCTGTTCATGAATGAAGTTGTCGAGCGGTCAACGCACGGTATCGACCTGCACACCGGCGCTTTGCATCGTGACAACTTGCCGCAGGTGCGCGGCAAGCTCGGCAACCGCAAAGTCAAAAAGATGGCGGAGGCGTTCGGCGCGCCGGTGGTGCTGGACTCGGCAATTCGCGACGGTTCGTTGCGTGATGCCGCAACCGAACGCGGCATCCCGGTGCTGCTGTACGAAGCGGGCGAAGCGCTGCGCTTCAACGAAGCGGCCATACGCATCGGCGTCAGTGGTGTGTTCAATGTAATGCGCGATCTTGGTATGCTGCCACCACGAAAGAGGAAGCCTTCGAAGCCTTTCGTGGCGCGCTCTTCGACGTGGATACGGGCGCCGGTCAGCGGGGTGTTCCGTGCCACCACCGCGCTGGGGGCCGAAGTGACCAAGGGACAACGGCTTGGTGTGTTGTCAGACCCCTTTGGTGCCGAAGAGGTGCCGGTCCAGGCCACAGCAAAAGGGATTATCATCGGACGCAGCAACCTGCCGCTGGTGCACGAGGGCGAGGCGATCTATCACATTGGCCGCGTTTCGCGACCGGCGGCGGCAGCAGCTCATGTCGAGCAGGTGCAGGACCTCACCAGCCAGGACGTTGCCGGGCAGTCACCACCGATAGTCTAGGAGGAAGCCATGAGCGGCCTACGGGCAATGATCTACGAGCCGGGAGGCGGGCTGAGAACCGGCGGCGAGGAGTTGCTTGGCCAGCAGCCAGCCACGCCCGGAGCATGGATCTGGGTCGATCTGGACGGTGTCGACAAGGACAGGGAGCGTGAACTGCTGGAGCAGCAGTTTCATATTAATCGCCTCGCTATTCAGGATGCGCAACGCGAGCGCCACCCGCCAAAGCAGGAATTGTTCGACGATTGTGTGTTCCTGTTGCTGCGCGAGCTCGATATCGACGAGACCTCGGTCAATGACCCGTCGCTGACGCATCTCGCGCTGTTCGTTGGTGACAATTTCCTGGTAACCCGGCGTCAGGGCGCGGCCAGTGCAGTTGACCCGGTGTGGAAAAGCTCGACGGTCGGGCAACTCGAGCGCGGTCCCGCGCACATTGTGTATCGCATTTGTCGCCACATTGTCGACGAGTTCACGCCTTATGTGGTCGACTTGGAAGAACGTCTGGGTGAGATCGAGGACCGCATGTTCGAATCCCCCAGCGACGACCTGATCGAGGATCTCGCGCTGTACAACCGGATCCTGAAGAAATTGCGCCGCACGCTCACCTACCAGCACCTGATGATGAAACAGGTGGCACTGAGTAACGAGGGCCTGATGAAGTTGTTCGACGACCACGAATTCAACGACATCTACGAAAACATGGAGCGGTTGGCCAGTCTGTGCCAGCTCAACCAGGAATTGGCGGTCGACCTGCTCAATACGTACCTTTCGGTGGCCTCGCATCGACTCAACCAGATCATGCGTGTGCTGACTATTGTTACAGTAATCTTCATGCCGCTTGGCCTGTTGGCCGGCATTTACGGCATGAATTTTTCCAACATGCCGGAGTTGGCCTGGCAATATGGCTACTTCACAGTGCTTGGCGTGATGGCGGTTATTGTTGCCACCTTGTTCGTAGTGCTCAGGCATAAGGAATGGCTGTGAGACTTGCTTTCCTGTTCCTGTTGCTGCTGCCGGCAGCGTGGGCGCAGGAGCAGCAGGCGTCGCCATCAGTGCCGGATCCTCGCAACCTGACTGCGGACTGGTGGAAGTACATCGGCGATGCCGGCGCCGAGCTGCAGACGCGTATCGACGCAATGGTGCGACAATCTTCCGCAGCAGCAGCGTCGGGCGACTATGCGCAGCAGGCGCAGCCCTATCTCGAGCGACTGCGGCTGAACCTGGCTGCTCTGCCGGATCTGAAAGCGCAGACCGGCAGCATGCCTGAGCCGGTAGCGGCGACTGTAGCGGAGTACCGGCTCCGTGAAGTCATTGAGCTGCAGCGATCCTTGCGCAAGGCGCGGCGTGAGCTGTCGCAGCTGGGCCAGGTGATTGACCGGAGCAAGGCCTCCGTCGCAGCAGCACAACGGCGTATCGATACCCTGATGGCCAGCTACCTGGCGCTGGGGGCAACCAGCTCGGAGCGACTGATCCGGGGTCTGCAGATTATGGCGTCGCGCGCTGAGCTGGCCAGCGCGACACAACAACTACGCGTGCGCAGCGCAACGTATGCCGCGCTCAAAGATCGCGAGCAGGGCATGACGGCATTGGTCGAACATGCAGTCGGGTCAATCGTAGCGACGCCGAATGAGCTCGACGAGGTGGCAGGTCAGCTTGACCAGCTCAATACGCAGCTCGGGCGAATCCAGGATGACCTGCGTGAGCGACAGGCGCGGGCACTCGGCGCCCAGGGAACCTCGTTGAGGGATCGTGCAGACAGCGCCTGGCGCGCGCTTCGGGCGCTGGAAGTGTCGGCGGCGGAGAGCGATCTCAGGCTGCAGATTGCGCGTCATGAAATCGAGCGCAACTGGCTGGAATTGTACCTGCCAGGTAGTGCTGACAAGAATATGACGCGGTCACAGCAGGTGCTGGCAAATTCCGGCGAGCGTCTGCAGCTTGTCAGGGCTGAGCTGGAACAGTGGGAGCAGCAGGCCGAGCAGGAACTGACCGCCTTGCGTTTTGATGAACAGCAGGACCCGTCGCTGCAACGTATCAATCGGCAGCGGCTGCAAACCGCCAACCAGGTGCTACTCAATGTCGGCCAGGCGCGAAGTTCGGCAGGCGACCTGGAGTTCGTGCGCGGATTGTTGCAGCAGCGGCTGGTATCCGGCAAAGGTATTGTTGGCGGCGGCTTTGCTGCGCTGATGCTGTGGCTGGGCGATAGCTGGGCCGGCGCGCAGCGCTGGGGTGAGGCCAGCCTGTTTCGCATCGGCGACACACCGCTTACCGTTTTTGGCCTGCTGCGTGTCGCATTTATCCTGTTTGTCGCGATCTGGATTTCGCGTTTGTTCCGCCACGGGCTGGACCGAATCGGCTCGCGCAGCGAGGGCACCCAGTCGGCGTTTTATACCGTTGGCCGGCTGGCCCATTACGTCATCATCGCCGCCGCGATACTGGTAGGCCTGGCGTCGATTGGCCTGAATTTCTCCAACCTCGCCATTGTTGCCGGTGCACTCGGTGTCGGTATCGGTTTCGGCCTGCAGTCGATAGTCAATAATTTCGTTTCCGGCCTGATTCTGCTGTTCGAGCGCAGCCTGAAAGTGGGCGATTACGTCGAACTCGAATCCGGCGTTGGTGGCCTGGTGAAAGAAATCAACGTACGCAGCACGCTGATCAATACCAACCAGAATCTCGACATTCTGGTGCCCAACTCGGAATTTGTCAGCGGCCGGCTGACAAACTGGACACTCAAGGATGTCAGTCGGCGTATGCACGTACCCTTCGGGGTCGCCTACGGGACTGACAAAGACAAGGTAAAGCAGGCGGTGCTCGAGGCGGTCAAAAAGGTGCCCTACACGGTTACCGACGAGCCGGCCCGGGCGGCCGATGTGTGGCTGACCAGTTTTGGCGACAGCAGTCTGGATTTCGAGCTGGTGGTATGGGTCAAGCAGGCCTCGGTAAGAAACCCTGGCCGGGTGCACGCCGCCTACACCTGGGCCATCGAGACGGCGCTGATTGAAAACGGCATCGAGATCCCCTTCCCGCAGCGCGACCTGCACCTGCGCAGCGGCTTCACCGGGGCGGGCCAGGGTGGCGCCTGAGGATATTGACTTTGCGCCCGGCGGGCCTATATTCGCCACGTGCTCCGGCGGGCTGGCCCGCATGGTTTTGGCAGGGACTTTCGCCCCCGGCGCCAGGGAACAGGCAACGAGAGCAGTGACCGGGAGCGCACAGGTGCATGACTATGGGCAACAAACAGTTTTCCACCGATGATTTTGACGAAGCAGTGTTGTTCGACAGCGAATTCGACATCGAGTCGTTCATCGCATCGGACCGTGAACGTGATCGGCGCCGTCACTGGACAAGGCACCGGCGGGGACTTTGGCGTGACGACCAGGTGGTCAGCGCAGACTACGATGAGTGGGACGATTTCGACGACTGAAAAAAACATGTACGCACCGGCGCCGGGATCGGTCCATGGCTGATCCCGGCCGCTGGTGGGGCGAGTTCGATACGCCACTCGATCAGTGGAGCCGCTGGCTGATCGGGCCGCTGTCGCTGTGGGCACGCGCCTCGGCAGGCGAGTGGCGCTTGTCGTGGCATTCCGATGCTGATCGTTTGCTCGATCGTCTGTCAGTCGAGATGCCCGCGACAGGCGAACCGGACAACGCCGACGAGACAACACGTTACGCGCTGGCCGATGCGGGCAACAGGCTGCGCCTGACACCGCGGCTGGCTGACAGACCTGTTGTGGTACGTCCCGAGACGCCGCTGGTTATTCCGTCGGGGCAGAACACGGTGTTGTTTGTCGGTACCAGCCTGTGGGTGCGCATCGAGTCGCTTGCAGCAGATACAGCGCTGCTCACAGATGTCCCGATCTTTCGCCCGTCTGACACCTGGTTTGGCAGTAACACACGTATAGGCGAACTGTGTTACGCCAGCCGCACCAAGGCGCGTACGAGTGCCGAATTGCTCGGCCGCATTCCGCACCGGGCGGTAACACCGGTTGAAGTGATTAACAAAGGTGCCGACGCACTGCCGGTCTCGCAGTTGCGAATACCGGTTCAGGCGCTGAGCCTGTTTGAGGCCGGCAGCCGGCTGTGGACCGACGGGATTCGCTTCACCCGCGAGCTCAACAGCACCGCGGCCGAATTCGAAATCGACAGCGCGGCGACCTACGTGCCAGAGAATCGAGAGGTACTGGCGGCACCACAGCGACCGATCGCGCACAAGTCTGTGATGGAAGTCTTCAGCTCGTTGTTTTGATATGGAACAGATAACCGCACTACTTGCCGACGAACGTGTAGCCCAGTGGCTGCGAGCCGGCCTGATTATCATTATCGGGCTGGTGCTGGCACGGCTGGCCTCGCGTGTCATCTACCGCAGCACCCGTGTGCCGATGGGCGAACACCGCGCCGTCATGCTGAAGCGGCTGGTGTTTTATGCACTGTTTGTTCTTGTTGCGATGGCGGCCCTGCGCGAGCTGGGTTTCAGCCTTGGCGTCGTGCTTGGCGCGGCTGGCGTACTTTCAGTTGCGCTCGGCTTCGCGTCGCAGACTTCAGCATCCAACCTCATCAGCGGCCTGTTCCTGGTTGCCGAGGCGCCGTTTTCCATAGGCGACATCATCAAGCTCGGAGACCGGACCGGCGAGGTGCTGTCGATCGACCTGTTGTCAGTGAAGCTGCGCACCTTCGATAACCTGTACGTTCGTATTCCGAACGAAACCCTGATCAAGAGCGAGATCGTCAATCTCACCCGGTTTCCCATTCGCCGGCTCGATCTGATGTTGGGTGTGGCTTACAAGGAAGACATCGCACAGGTGCGCGAGCTGTTGATTGCTGTGGCCGATGATTATCCGCTATGCCTGGATGAGCCCCGGCCGCTGCTCATTTTTCAGGGCTTCGGCAACTCGTCGCTGGACCTGCAGTTTTCGATCTGGTCCAGGCGGGAGAATTTCCTCGAGATCAGGAATATGCTCCCGGAGCGTATCAAGCAGGCATTCGACGAGCACGGCATCGAGATACCTTTCCCGCATGTTTCGGTGTACACCGGCAGCGTCACCGAACCCTTCCCGGTGCAGCTCATGCCGGGCGACGCCAGCAAGCAGCCCGACGAAAAAAACTAGTTGGATTCGCGCGTGTAGATCAGGTCGAGCGACTGGTCTTCGCCCGAGCGGGCCTCGAGGCTGATGCGGTTGTTGAGGCGGTAGCGCAGCAGCAATGCGCCGAGGCGGCTGAACAGGCCGTAGCTGTAGCGAATGTACAGGTCCGGTCCAATGCGTTTGCCGGCCATGATGGCGCCGGTGTCGACGTTGCGAGTGTCCAGCCGCAGCTCATCCAGACCAACGCTGCGGCCGATCTGGTCAGTAATCGCAGTGGCACGTGCGGCGCCGAGCAGCAGCGCGGAGTTCTGGATCGAGCGACCCTCTGCAGCGGTGGCCTCTGCCAGTGGGCGACCGATAACAAGGTAAGACAGCGCGTCGGCTTCGGCCATGGCCGGCTCGGAAAAAATATTCGACACGGGCGCACGACCGGTACCGCTGAGGCGTATACCGACTCTTACCGTGTCGAAATCACGTGTGGCCTCAACGTTCAGTGCGGGGTCTTCGAGGTCGCCGGTAAACAGCAGCGTGCCATTATCGATAACCAGGTTCTGGCCGTAGGCCTGGAAGCGGCCCGACTCGAGCGTAATCAGGCCGCGTCCCTGTGGCGGCCTGCCGGGGATCAGGCGCAAGGCCAGCTCGCCATCAAGACCGGTGCGTAACCCGAAACCGCTGAAGCTCACTTCCT